>JALYGL010000161.1 GCA_030777125.1 Actinomycetota bacterium | reverse complement strand
GGGCAACCGCGGCGGCGGCAACCAGCCGTTCGACTCGGGAGGCGGCGACCCCGGCAACCGGCGGAGCCGGCGCCGGCGGGGCCGAGACCGCGCCGACCGCGACCCGCAGCCCGACCGCGGCCAGGAGGTGCAGTACTCGGGGGAGCCCATCCCCGCCGAAGGTCTGCTCGACCTGCGCGACGAGGGCTACGGCTTCCTGCGCACGAACGGGTACCTGGCCAGCCCCAACGACGTCTACGTGTCGCTGAGCCAGGTCCGCCGCTTCGGGCTGCGCAAGGGCGACGCCGTCACCGGCGCCAGCCGGCCGGCCACCAGCACCGAGAAGTACCCGGCCCTGCTGCGCATCGACACGGTCAACGGCATGAGCGTCGACGAGGCCCGCAACCGCCCCCGGTTCGAGGACCTCACGCCGCTGTTCCCCGACCAGAAGCTCCGCCTCGAGGTGCCGGGCGACTCCAACAACATGGTCGCCCGAATCGTCGACCTCATCTCGCCCATCGGCAAGGGCCAGCGCGGCCTGATCGTGTCCCCGCCCAAGGCGGGCAAGACCACCGTGCTCAAGCAGATCGCCCACTCCATCGAGGCCAACAACCCCGACGTCCACCTCATGGTGCTCCTGGTCGACGAGCGGCCCGAGGAGGTCACCGACATGCGCCGGTCGGTGAAGGGCGAGGTCGTCGCCTCCACCTTCGACCGTCCGTCCGACGAGCACACCCAGGTGGCGGAGCTCACCATCGAGCGGGCCAAGCGACTGGTCGAGATGGGCCGCGACGTGGTGATCGTCCTCGACGGCATCACCCGCCTGGCCCGGGCCTACAACCTGGCCGCCCCGGCCACCGGCCGCATCATGTCCGGCGGTATCGACACCGGCGCCCTGTACCCGCCCAAGAAGTTCTTCGGGTCGGCCCGCAACATCGAGGAGGGGGGCTCCCTCACCATCCTGGCCACCGCCCTGGTGGAGACCGGGTCCCGGATGGACGAGGTCATCTTCGAGGAGTTCAAGGGCACCGGCAACATGGAGCTGCGGCTCGACCGGAAGTTGGCCGAGCGGCGGATCTATCCTGCGCTGGAGGTGAACGCCAGCTCCACCCGTCACGAGGAGCTGCTGTTCGACCGGGGCCAGCTCCAGCAGATCTGGAAGCTTCGTCGGGTGCTCAACGCCCTGGAAGGCGGAGCGGGGCTCGAGTTGTTGATGGACAAGATCAAGACCACCAAGAGCAACGACGAGTTCCTGGCCGAGATCGCCAAGGCGCCGACGCCAGCGGCCTGAGGAGAGACATGAAGACCGAGACCCACCCCGACTACCAGACGACCGCTGTGCGCTGCTCGTGCGGCAACACCTTCGAGACCCGCTCCACCCGCACCGACCTGCGGGTCGAGCTGTGCAACGAGTGCCACCCGTTCTTCACCGGCAAGCAGAAGCTGGTCGACACCGGTGGCCGGGTGGAGCGCTTCGAGCGTCGTTACGGCGCCCGCAAAGGCAAGAAGGCCTGACCCACCGGCCCCGCCCACTCCGTGGGCGCGGGGCCGGTGACGTTTCCCCATGCTGGAGCGCCTGGCGTCGCTGGAGAGCGAGTACGACGACGTGCTGGCCGAGCTGTCCGATCCCGACGTGCTCGGGGACCAGCGCCGGTTCGTCGTGCTGTCGAAGCGGCTCAAGGAGCTCCAGCCGGTCGTCCTGGCCTACCGCCAGTACCGGGTCACCCAGGGCGACCTGGCCGCGGCCAAGGACATGTTGGGCGACTCGGCCGGTGACGACCGCGACTTCGTCCGGGCCCAGATCGACGAGGCCGAGGCCGAGCTGGCCCGCCTGGAGGAGGAGCTGCGCCTCCTGCTGCTCCCCCGCGACCCCAACGACGACAAGAACGTCATCGTCGAGATCCGCGGCGCCGAGGGAGGCGAGGAGGCCAACCTTTTCGCCAAGGTCCTCTACGAGATGTACAGCCGCTACGCCGAGCGCAAGGGCTGGAAGCTCGAGGTCCTGGGTGCCGATCCCTCCGACATGGGCGGCTTCAACGAGGTCAGCTTCCTGGTCAAGGGCGACGGGGTGTGGACCCGCCTGAAGCACGAGGGCGGCCCCCACCGGGTGCAGCGGGTGCCGGTCACCGAGTCCCAGGGCCGCATCCACACCAGCTCGGCCACCGTCACCGTCCTGCCCGAGGCCGAGGACGTCGACGTCCACATCGAGCCGTCCGACCTCAAGATCGACGTCTACCGCTCCACCGGACCGGGCGGGCAGTCGGTGAACACGACCGACTCGGCCGTGCGCGTCACCCACCTGCCCACCGGGATGGTGGTGGCCATGCAGGACGAGAAGAGCCAGATCCAGAACCGGGCCAAGGCCCTGCAGGTCCTCCGGGCCCGCCTGCTCAAGGCCGAGCAGGACCGCCAGTCGGCCGAGCTGTCCGAGGCCCGACGGGGCCAGATCGGCGGCGGCGGCCGCTCGGAGAAGATCCGGACCTACAACTTCAAGGAGAGCCGGGTCAGCGACCACCGCATCGGGCGCAACTTCAACCTGGAGCGCATCCTCGACGGCGACCTCGACGAGCTGGTCGACGCCCTGGTGGGCGACGAGCGGGCCCGCCAGCTGCAGAACGGGTAGTGGGCCCCAGCGGCCCCCCCAGCGGCAACCCGGCGCCTGCCACCTGGCGGACCGAGCTCGAGTACGCCCGGCGCCGGCTGGGGTCCGACCTGGAGGCCCGCCGGATCCTGGGCCGGGCATCGGGCTTCGACCGGGCCGACCTGGTGCGGCACTTCGACGACCCCGTCCCGGCCCGGGCTGCGGCCTTCCTGTGGTCGATGGTGGAGCGCCGCCGGAAGGGCGAGCCGCTGCAGTACGTGCTCGGTGTGTGGGGGTTCCGCCAACTCGACCTCATGATCGACCGCCGGGTGCTCATCCCCCGCCCGGAGACGGAGGTGGTCGTGGAGGTGGCCCTCGAGGAGCTCCGGCGTCTCGAGTTGGACGGGCGGCCGGCTTCCCGGTCAGGGGGCCGGTCGGGCCCTGTCCTCGTCGATCTGGGAACCGGCTCGGGCGCCATCGCCCTGTCGCTGGCCGTCGAGGTCGACGGCGCGGTGGTGTGGGCCACGGACGCCTCGGCCGACGCCCTGGCCGTGGCCCGGGCCAACCTGGCCGGCCTGGGCAGCAGGGTCGCGCCCCGGGTGCGGTTGGCCCAGGGCCGGTGGTTCGACGCCCTGCCGGTCTCGCTGCTCGGGCGCGTCGACCTGGTGGTCTGCAATCCCCCGTACGTGGCCGAGGACGAGCCCCTGCCGGCCGAGGTGGCCGACTGGGAGCCGTCCCGTGCGCTCGTCTCCGGGCCGACGGGCCTGGAGGCCATCGAGGAGGTGGTGGCCGCCGCTCCCCGGTGGTTGGCCCGGCCCGGAGCTCTGGTCGTGGAGGTCGCCCCCCATCAGGCCGGCGCCGCCGCGGCCATGGCCCGCGACGCCGGGTTCTCGCCGGTCGAGGTGCGGCCCGATCTGGCCGGTCGGGCCCGGGCCCTGGTGGGTAGGAGGGCCTGAGTGATCATTCCCGCCTTCGGCGACACCCCGCCGGCCGAGGCCGTCCGGCAGGCCACTGAGGCCCTCGTCGGCGGCTGGCCGATCGCCATCCCCACCGACACCGTCTACGGGCTGGCCGCCGACCCCTTCGTCACCGGGGCCAGCGACCGCATCTTCGAGGCCAAGCGGCGGCCGCGGGACCTGAACCTGCCTTTGCTGGTCGACGGGATGGAACAGGCCCTCTCGGTGTCCACCGCCGTGCCCCACGTCGCCTTGGCCCTGATGGACCGGTTCTGGCCCGGCGCCCTCACCCTGGTCATCCCCGTGCGGCCCGGCCTGGGAGCCGACCTGGGGGAGGACGAGGCCACCGTCGGCGTGCGCTGCCCGGCCCACCCGGTCCCGCTCGCCCTGTGCACGGCCGCCGGCCCGCTGGCCACCACCAGCGCCAACCGCCACGGCCAGCCCACTCTCACCACGGCCGAGGAGGTGTCCCGGGAGTTCGGCGACGCCGTGCCCGTGGTCCTCGACGCCGGGACGTGCACGGGCGAGCCCTCGACCGTGGTCGACTGCACCGGGGTGGAGCCCAAGCTCCTCCGTGAGGGGCGGATCCCGTGGAGCGAGGTGCTGGCCGCGGCCTGAACGGTCCGGACGTCCACGGTGGCCTAACGGAGAGCCGGTTAGCGCTGTTCGAGCTTGCGCAACCCCTGCAGCGGTTGTTGTCGACGGGCGGCGAGTGGCGTGGGTGCGGGGGAGAGCACCCGCTTGGCGGCTTTGGCCGGGGCGGCGGTCTTCCTGGTGGCCGTTTTAGCGGTGGCAGCGCGCGTGGCCGGGGGCTTCTTGGCCGCTGCCGCCCGCTTCGCCGTGGCGGCCGGCTTCTTGGCCGCGGCCCGCACCGGTCGGGCCTGCATGGCCATGGCGTCGAGACGGGCGTTGATGCCGTCCATCCGCCGGTCGGTCGTATCCTCCACCCGCTGGAGGGCATCGGCGAGGGGACCCAGCTGCCGGGTGAACGAGGCCTTGAGGGCCCGGGCCCGGAGCGTCTCGCGGTGCTCGGCCTCGTCCTGGAGTCGGCGGGCCTCTTCCAGCGCCGCGGTCGCCGACCGCTCGCCGGCCTCGACGGCGGCGCGGATCTCAGCCGCCGCCGCGGTCGCCGATCGCTCGCTGGCCTCGACCGCGGCGCGGATCTCGGCGACCGCTGCAGCCGAGGAGGCCTCGGCGTCCGTGACGCTCTGGCGGACCTGGGCCAGCGCCGTCTCGAGCGTCTCGGACAGCTCGGTGGTGTGGTCGGCGACGGCTGCCTCCACGGCGTCCTGAACCACGTCGGGAAGGCCCTCGGCCACGACCACCAGCCGGAGGTCGGCCTGACGCGCGTCCATCAGCTCGGCGACCATCGCCTGCTGCTGGGTCATCCCGGTGACGACCTCCCGCAGGTCCCTGCGCAGACCGTCGAAGGCCTCCTCGAACCAACGCAGCACGTCGGTGCGGGGATCGGGCGACGACGACGTCCCCGCGCCCAGGGCAGCACGGCCGTTCTTGTCGTGACCCGTCCCACTCGGTCCGGTAGTGGTGGCGCCGTTGGCGCCCCCCGTCGAGCCCGTGCCGCGACCGCCCTCAGGCTCGCCGTAGGGGCCGGTCTGGCCCGCGGCCCGGTCGGCTTCTGCCTGGGCTGCGGCCCTGGGATCGGCCTGGTCGCGGCCCGTCGGCGGGAAGTCGGCCTGCGCCGTCGCCCGTGGTGCCCCGACCCGCGCCGCCTCGATGCGCGCCGCGTTGGCCCGGCGGATGCCGTCGACGTCGGGCGTTGCGCGCTCAGTATCCGCTCGCGCCGCCTTCCGCTCGCCGTCTGCTGCGAGGATCGCGGCCGCCGGCCGCTCCCCGGAGTGGCCTTCGGCCCGGCCGGTGCTGACCAGGGCGGCCGGTTGCCGCGGAAGGGCGCTGTTGAGCACGTCGTCGGGATCCTGTGCGATCACGACAGGTCGAGGACCACGGGCCCAGACGTCGGGGCAGCCCTCGAAGAGGCCATGGCACACCGTCCCGCACTCAGGGCAGGAGCATGCATTTTGGCCCGCTTGCATTGGATGGCCGCAACCCTCTCGGATCTGCGTGCCGAACTCATGGCACAAACCCACGGCGACATCGTACCGCCCACGGCCCCGAGTCCATGACCTCCTCGGGCTACTGCGGATCTTGGCTCGCCGGCGACACTTCGCCTGTACTCAGCCGGGCCAGCTCGGGCCGATCGGTGGACCGAGAGTGAGCGGATATCTCAGCGGACCCTTCGGGAGTCGCCTCGCGGTCCGAGCGCTGCTCTCGCTCAACGTGCTCGCCCCGGTATGGGACTTCAGGTGGTCGGAGAGGTAAGACCTGCCAGCTGGCCCCCGGCCTCTTCCTGCGCCGCCTCGGCGATGGCCTCACACAGGATCTCGTCCAGTGTCGTGGTCGGGCGCCAACCGGTGAACGCGTGGACCTTTGTCAGGTCGGGCAGCCGCCGGCTCATGTCCTCGAACCCGGGGCCGTAGGCCTCGCCGTACGGAGTGAGCTCGATGGAACCCTCGCCGGGGACGTAGCTGGCGGCGAGCTGCAACACCCGCTTGGCCAGGTCGACCATCGAGATCTCCTCGGTGCCACCGACGTTGAACGCCTCACCGGTCGCCTCAGGCGAGTCCATCAGTCGGAGAAACGCGTCGACCACGTCGCTCACGTGGCAGAAGCACCGGGTCTGGAGACCATCGCCGAATGCGGTGAGGGGTTCTCCTGCGACCGCCTGCCGGACGAAGCGCGGGATCACGTTGCCGTAGCTCGGGTTCTGCCGAGGCCCGACCGTGTTGAAGAGGCGGACGACGACCACGTCGAGCCCCCTCTCACGGGAATATGCGTACGCCACGATCTCCTCGATCGCTTTGGCGATGCTGTACGCCCACCGGGCGACGACCGGTGACCCGAGCACCCGATTGGCATCCTCGGCGAGGGGGACATCGGTGTTCTTGCCGTACACCTCGGACGTGCTCGCCAGGAGCAGCTTCCGGCGGTACCGGTGGGCGGCCTCAATGACGATC
>JALYGL010000160.1 GCA_030777125.1 Actinomycetota bacterium | reverse complement strand
CCCAAGAGCGGGATCCCGGTGTGGATGATGCCCGTCATCCTGATCCTGCCCCTCTGGGCCATCGTCTACATCGGGGCCTTCGGGGAGCAGGAGGCCACCGGCCCTCTCACCCCCATCGAGCTGGGGGCCCAGGTCTTCACCAGCGCCGGCTGCGGCGGGTGCCACGGGGCCCGAGGCCAGGGCGGCGTCGGGCCGAAGCTCTCGCAGGGCGACAGCAAGCTCACCTTCCCTGACGAGCAGGCCCAGGTCGAGTTCGTGAAGCAGGGATCCGGCGCCATCCGCGGCCAGCCCTACGGCGACCCCGGTCGCCCCGGGGGCCAGCGGACGGCCGCCTCGGGCGGCATGCCCGCCTTCGGCACCCAGCTCTCCGAGGACGAGATCCGGGCCGTCGTGCTCTACGAGCGGGACGGGCTGTAGCCACGCCCTCACCACCGGCGCACGACGTCCTCGTTGTCGGGGGCGGCCCCTCGGGGGCGGCGTGCGCCTACTGGCTGGCCGAGGCCGGCCACGACGTCGTCCTGGTGGAGAAGAAGACCTTTCCCCGGGTGAAGACCTGCGGCGACGGGCTGACCCCCCGGGCGGTCAAGCAGCTCGACGACATGGGCCTGGGCGACGTGCTGGCCGGCCACCACCGGTTCGGAGGCCTGCGCTCGGTGGCGTTCGGCCGCACCGTGGAGCTGGAGTGGCCGGACACGCCGGCCTTCCCCCGCTACGGCTACGTGGTCACCCGCCACGACCTCGACCAAGTGGTGGCCGAGCGGGCCGAAAAGGCGGGAGCCGCCCTCCGCCAGGGCACCGAGGCGCTCGAACCGGTCTTCGAGGACGGCATGGTGCGGGGCGCGGTGGTCAGGGAGAAGGCCACCGGCGCGACCTCGGAGGTGCGGGCCCGCTACGTGGTCGTCTCGGACGGCGCCAACTCCCGCTTCGGGCGGGCCCTGGGCACGACCAGGGACCGCTCCTACCCCCTCGGCATGGCCATCCGGGGCTACTTCACCTCGCCCCGCCACGACGAGCCCTGGATCGAGTCGCACCTCGACGTGCGTGATGCCGCCGGCAACGTCCTCCCCGGGTACGGGTGGATCTTCCCGGTGGGCGACGGACGAGTGAACGTGGGCGTGGGCCTCCTGTCCACCTTCAAGCGGTGGAAGGAGGTGAACACCACCAAGCTCATGGACTCCTTCGTGGGATGGGCGCCCGAGTCGTGGGGGATCTCACCGGAGACGTCGTGCGGCCCGCCGACCGGCGGGCGGCTCCCGATGGGGCTGTCCGTGGGCCCGTGGTCGGGGCCATCGTGGGTGGCCGTGGGAGACGCGGTGGGCGCCATCAACCCGTTCAACGGTGAGGGCATCGCCTACGCCTACGAGACCGGCCGGTTCGCGGCGGAGAGCATCGACCGCGCCCTCGCCTCCGGCGATGCCCTGGCCTTGCGCGGGTACGAGGACCGTCTCCGCGCCGAGTACGACCTGTACTTCAAGGTGGCCCGCCTGTTCGTGAAGGTGATCGGCCGACCGCAGCTCATGCGAGCCATGGTGGGCACGGGCATGCGGTCGCGCAACCTCATGGAGTGGGTGCTGCGGATCATGGCCAACCTCCTCCGCCCGGACGAGCTGGGCCCGGCCGAGGCCGCCTACCGGGCGGTGGCCACCATGGTGCGACTCTCGCCCCGGTAGCCCGATGATCGACGTGCCGCGGGACCGGTTCGAGGAGCTGGTCGCCGACGCCCTCGACAGCATCCCCGAAGCCCTCGGGCAGCGGATGGAGAACGTGTGGGTGGTGGTCGAGGAGGACTCGTTCGAGGGTCTGCTCGGCCTCTACGACGGAGTGCCCCTGACCGATCGCCTGGACTACGCCGGCGTCATGCCGGACCGGATCACCATCTACCGGCGCGCCATCTGCCAGATGAGCGAGACCGAGGAGGAGGTGGTGGAGGCGGTCCGCACGACGGTGGTCCACGAGGTGGCCCACCACTTCGGCATCAGCGACGAGCGCCTGGACGAGCTGGGCTGGGCCTGAGCGTCCCTAGCGGGGCGAGAACGACCGGACCACGTCGGCGGCGGCCGCCGCGGCCAGATCGGCGGTGCGCTCCAACTCCTCCTTGGTGTGGGCCAGGCTGGGGAACAGGGCCTCGAACGGGCTCGGGGGTAGAGCGACCCCCCGGTCGAGCATGGCGCGGAAGAAGGCGGCGTAGGTACGGGCGTCGGCGGCCTTGGCGGTGGCGTAGTCGGTGGGCACCGTCGCCGAGAAGAACACTCCCATGAGCGGGCCGACCACGGGCACCTGCACGGGCAGCCCGGCCTCGCCCAGCACATCCGATAGCCAGCCGCCGAGCTCCGCGGCCCGGCCCTCGAGCCGGACGTAGGCGGCGGCATCGAGCTGGTCCAGCACGGCCAGCCCGGCGGCGGTGGCCAGCGGGTTCCCGGAGAGGGTGCCCGCCTGGTACACCGGTCCCTCGGGCGCCAGCACCGACATCACGTCGGCCCGACCGCCGAAGGCGGCCAGCGGGAGCCCGCCTCCGATGACCTTTCCGAAGCAGGACAGGTCGGGGGTGACGCCGAAACGGCCCTGGGCACCACCGGGCCCGAGGCGGAAGCCGGTGATGACCTCGTCGAACACGAGGAGGGCGCCGGCCCGGTCGCACGCCGCCCGCAACCCCTCGAGGAACCCGGGCACCGGGCCGACCAGCCCCATGTTCGCCGCCACCGGCTCGACGACCACGCAGGCCACGTCGTCGCCCACGTCGGGGACGACGTTGTACGGCACGACCACCGTGTCGGCGACAGCCGCCTTCGGCACCCCGGCGGAGGCGGGCAGTCCGAGGGTGGCCAGACCGCTGCCCCCGGCGGCCAGCAGGGTGTCGGCATGGCCGTGGTAGCACCCGGCGAAGGTGACGACCCGGTCGCGGCCGGTGAACCCCCGCGCCACCCGAACCGCGGTCATGGCCGCCTCGGTGCCGCTCGACACGAGCCGCACCCGCTGGCACGACGGCACCCGGTCGCGGATGGCCTCGGCCAGCAGGACCTCGCGTTCCGTCGGGGCACCGAACGAGGTGCCGTCGAGGGCAGCGCTCCGGACGGCGTCCACCACCGCCGGGTGGGCGTGGCCGAGGATCGAGGCGCCCCACGACTGGACATAGTCGGTGTAGCGCCGCCCGTCGGCGTCCCAGACGTAGGCCCCCTCGGCGCGGGCCACGAAGTACGGCGTCCCCCCCACCGAGCCGAAGGCCCGGACCGGCGAGTCGACCCCCCCGGGGATGACCTCGCACGCCCGCCGGAAGAGCGCCTCGTTGGCTGTCACAGAGGAGCCTGGGGCGAGTGGTTCACAGAGGAGCCTGGGGCGAGTGGTTCACAGATCTTCGGCCAACTCCCGGGCGAAGTAGGTGAGGATCACGTCGGCCCCCGCCCGCTTGACCGCGGTGAGCTGCTCGACGGCGGCGGCGGCGCCGTCGATCCAGCCCCGCTCCGCCGCGGCCCGGATCATCGAGTACTCGCCGGAGACGTGGTAGGCGGCCACCGGGACGTCGAAGCGCGACCGGACCTGGGCGATCACGTCGAGGTAGGTGACGGCCGGCTTGACCATGACCATGTCGGCCCCCTCGGCCACGTCGAGGGCGACCTCGGCCAGCGCCTCGCGGCGGTTGCCCCAGTCCTGCTGGTAGGCCCGGCGATCGCCGCCACCGGCGATGCGCACGTCGACCGCGTCCCGGAACGGACCGTAGAAGGAGGAGGCGTACTTGGCCGCGTAGGCGAGGATGGCGGTGTCGGGGTGGCCGGCGCCGTCGAGCGCCGACCGGATGGCGGCCACCTGGCCGTCCATCATCCCCGACGGGGCCACCACCGCCGCCCCGGCGTCGGCCTGGGCGACGGCCACTCGGGCGTAGCGGGCGACGGTGGCGTCGTTGTCGACCGTGCCGTCGGGGTCAAGGACGCCGCAGTGCCCGTGGTCGGTGTACTCGTCGAGGCACAGGTCGGCGATCACCACCAGGTCGTCGCCGACCTCGTCGCGGAGGTCTCGAAGACCGACCTGGGCGATCCCGTCGGGATCCCACGCCCCGGAGCCCTCGGGGTCCTTGGCGGCCGGGACGCCGAAGAGGACCACCGCAGGGATGCCCAGCTGGGCCAGCGCCCGGGCCTCCTTGCGCAGCGACTCGCGGGTGTGCTGGACCACGCCGGGCATGGACGGGATGGGGGCGGGCGCGTCGATGCCCTCACGCAGGAACAGGGGGGCGACCAGGTCGTCGACCCCGAGGCGGGCTTCGGCCACCATGCGGCGGAGGGCGGGCGTCCGCCGGAGCCGGCGGAGCCGCTGAGCGGGGAACCCCATGGCCGCGATGCTACGGCGACTCGGGACGTCGGGTTCAGCGGCCGAGCACGTCGACCAGTGCCGCCACCAGGCCGTCGACGCTGTGGTCGGCGGCCACCACCGTCACCGGCAGGCCCAGGCGGGTGGCCGTCCCGGCCGTCACCGGACCGATGCAGGCCACCACCGGCGGGGTGGAGCCCGGCCCGGCCGCGGCGAGCCAGTTCTCGACCGTCGACGAGGAGGTGAAGGCGATGGCGTCGGCCTTGGCCGCAGCGGCCAGGTCGTCGGCCGAGGGCGACGCCGGCCCGGTGCGGTAGGCCTCCACCGCGTGGACGTCCCAGCCCTTGGCGGCCAGGCCCTGGGTCAGCACCGGACGGGCGGCAGCCGCCTGAGGCACCAGCACCCGCCCCGGGCCGGCGGGGAAGTCGTCGACCAGGGACTCGGCCAACGACCGGGCCGGGACCAGGTCGGCCACCACGCCCCGCCCGGCCAAGGCGTCGGCCGTGCCCGGTCCCACTGCGGCCACCCTGGCCCGACCCAGATCGCGGGCGTCGTGCAGGCAGGCGAAGAGGCGCTCGACGGCGTTGGCCGACGTGAAGCAGACCCACCCGTAGTCGCCGACGCCGGCGGCGGCCGCCCGCAGCGCCGCTCCCCCGTCGGCCGGATCGCCGATCTCGATGGTGGCCAGCTCCACGGTGTCCGCCCCCAGCCGGCGCAACCGGTCGACCAGCGCCGAGGCCTGGGCCTGGGCCCGGGTGACCACGACCTGGCGACCGAACAGCGGCCGGGACTCGAACCAGCGCAGGTCGAGGGCGGCCACCCGTCCGATGACCATGGTGACCGGCGGCTCCAACTCGACGTTTCCCAGGTCGGCGAGGGTGGTCCGCAGCGTCCGCTGGCCGGGGCGGGTGCCCCAGCGCACCGCCGCCACGGGCGTGTCCCGGGGCATCCCGGCGGCCACCAGCCGGCCGGCGATCTCCGCCCGATGGGCCACCCCCATGAGCACGACGATGGTGGCGCCGACACGGGCCAGGGCCTCCCAGTCGGTCTCGTTGTCCACCTGGTGGCGGCTGTGGCCGGTGACCACGGTGAATGACGTGGAGAGCCCGCGGTGGGTGACCGGCACCCCTGCGTAGGCGGGCACGGCGATCGCCGCGGTCACCCCGGGCACCACCTCGAACGGCACGCCGGCCTCCATGAGGGCCACGGCCTCCTCCCCACCCCGACCGAACACGAACGGGTCGCCGCCCTTGAGCCGTACGACCTCGAGCCCGGCCCACCCCCGGTCGACGAGGATGGCGTTGATGGCGTCCTGGGGGATGGGGGCCCCGGGGGACTTGCCGACGTCGATGCGCTCGGCGGCTGGCGGGGCCAGCTCGAGCAGCGACGCCTCAGCCAGGCGGTCGTGCACCACCACGTCGGCCCGGCCGAGGACCTCCGCCCCCCGGATGGTGAGCAGGCCGGGGTCGCCAGGGCCCGCCCCCACCAGGTAGACGGTCACCGCCCGGTCATGGTTCGAGCGCGGTCGGGAGCAGCATCGACCCGCCGGCGTCGTCGATGAGGTGGCGGGCGGCGCGCCGGCCCACGTCCGACGGGTCGTCGCCCTCCACGGTGTGGCGCAGGACGACCTGGCCGTCGGCACTGGCCAGCAGCGCCGAGAGGGTGATGCGGCCGTCGTCGGCGACCGACGCGTAGGCCCCGACGGGCTGGTCGCAGCCGCCCCCGACCTCGGCCAGGTAGGCCCGCTCGGCGTCGAGGGCCAGGTGCGACGGCCGGTGGTCGATGGCGGCCAGGCGGGCCAGCGTGGCGTCGTCATCGGCGCGGCACTCGACGGCCAGGGCGCCCTGTCCCACCTGAGGCAACAGCACCGACGGCTCCAGCACCTCGGTCATCCGCCCCTGACGGCCCAGGCGGACCAGGGCCACCGCCGCCACCACGATGGCGTGGAACTCGTGGGCCTGGGCCAGGCGGGTGTCGATGTTGCCCCTGAGGCCGGCGAAGGTCAGGTCGGGGCGCAGCCAGGCCAGCTGGGCCCGGCGCCGGACGGACCCGGTGGCGATGCGAGCCCCGACCGGGAGATCGGCGAGGGCGGAGCCGACCAGGGCGTCCCGAGGGTCGCCGCGCTTGGGCACCGCGGCCAGGACCAGCCCATCCGTGGTCGACGACGGGAGGTCCTTGGCCGAGTGCACGGCGATGTCGGCCCGGCCCTCGAGGACGGCGGCCTGAACCTCCTTGACGAACACGCCCTGGCCCCCGAGCTCCCAGATCTGGGCGTCGGTCCTTCGGTCGCCGGTGGTCTGGACCACGACCGGCACGACGGTGTCGCTGCCCAGCAGGTAGGAGACCAGGCCGGTCTGGACGCGGGCCAGCGGGCTTCCCCGGGTGGCCGCCCGCAGAGGTGTGTCCGTGGGCCGCCAGCCGGAGCCGGCGCTCAAAGGCCGAACAGCTCCCGGAGGGAGTCGGCCAGGCGCTGGCCCTGGGCCGAGCCGGCGGCGTCCTTCAGGCGGACGGTCGGCTCGTGCAGGAGCTTGGCCAGCAGGCTGTGGGTGAGCGCGTCGACGGCCTGGCGCTGGCGGTCGTCGAGGCCCTCGAGGCGGGAGCGGTAGCGGTCGAGCTCGGCCGTGCGTACCTGCTCGGCCTGCTGCCGCAGGGCGGTGATGGTGGGGGCGACGGTGCGGGCCGCGGTGTGGGAGACGTAGCGGGCGACCTCGTCGGCGACGATGCCCCGCACCCGGACGACCTCGTTGCGGCGCTCGTCGACACCGGCGTCGACGAAGGCACGCAGGTCGGCGAGGTCGAGCAGGGTCACGCCGGCCAGCCGGCCGACGGCGGGGTCGACGTCGCGGGGCATGCCCAGGTCGACGATCAACAGCGGCCGGCCGCCGCGGGCGTCGACGACCTCGGCCAGGGCGCCCTCGTCGACGACCACGGTGGGGGAACCGGTGGAGGTGAGAAGTACGTCGGCCTGCCGGAGGGCATCGGGCAGCCGGTCGAGGGGGACGGCCCGCCCGCCCACCCGCTCGGCCAGGGCCTCGGCCCGCTCGCGGGTGCGGTTGGCCACGACCACGTCGGCGGTGGCGGCGGGCTCGACCGCGCTGGCCATGCCCTCGGACATCTCGCCCGCGCCGACGACCACGATGCGCTTCCCGGCCAGCGACCCCAGCCGGTCGGTGGCCATGGCCACCGCGGCCTGGGGCATGGACGTGACCCCCCGGCTGATGGCGCTCTCGGTGCGCGCCCGCTTGCCCACCTCGAGGGCGTGGCGGAACAGGGCCGACAGCCGGGAGCCGGCCGCACCTTCGGCCCGTGCCCTGTCCCACGCATCGCGGACCTGGCCCAGGATCTGGCTCTCGCCGAGCATCACCGAGTCGAGACCGGCCGCGACCACGAACAGGTGGGCGGCGGCGGCGTCGTCGTAGTACGTGTACAGGTCGTCGCTGAAGTCCTCGGGGGCGACGAAGGCCAGCTCCGACAGGAAGTGGCGGATGTCCTGCACCGCGCCGTGGAAGCGCTCGGCCACGGCGTAGATCTCCACCCGGTGGCAGGTCGACAGGATGACGGCCTCGTTCACGAACTCGCGGGCCACCAGGTCGCCCAGAGCCTTGGGCAGGCGGTCGGGAGCGACCGTCATCCGCTCGAGCAGGTCGAGCGCGACGGTGCGGTGGCTCAGTCCGACGACGACGACAGACACGTCTGCAGGTGCTTTCTCGCGGATGAGACGTTACCGGAGCGGATGAGGTCGAGCAGACCGGAATCCAGCGCCTTCGCCCAGTCCAGCCCCTCGGTGGACCGGCCCTCGGCCCGGAGCACCTCCCGCTCCGTCGACAGCAGCTCGAGCAGGACCTCGTACTCGGGCCCGATCTCGGCCTCCAGGCGCCGGCGCAGCCAGCCCGACAGGGCCGGACTGCGGCCGGAGGTGGACACGGTGACCACCAGCGGGCCGCGGCGCAGGACCGACGGAAGGGTGAAGGAGCAGTGCTCGGGGTCGTCGGCACCGTTCACCCAGACGTGCGACCGCTCACCCTCCCGGTACACGGCGGCGTTGACCGTGCCGTCGTCGGTGGCGGCCACGACCAGCCAGTACCCGGCCAGGTCGCCATCACGGTAGGGCCGCTGTTCGACGGTGACGTCGGTCCACCGGCGGATCTCGTCGCAGACCTCGGGGGCGACGACCGTGACCCGCCCGCCGCACGCCCGAAGGCCCTCGACCTTGCGGGCCGCCACCGGGCCGCCACCGACCACGAGGCAGGCCCGGCCGTCGAGCACCAGGTTGACGGGGTACGACGCCGCCTCCGAGCGGGGGCTCATACGTTGGCGACCGTCGGGGGGCTGCCCCGCCGCTGCTGGTAGAAGGCGAGGATCTGCAGCTCGACGGACAGGTCGACCTTGCGGAGGGAGACGCCACGGGGAACGCTCACCACCGCGGGGGCGAAGTTCAGGATCGACGCCACGCCGGCCGCCACCAGCCGGTCGGCCACGTCCTGAGCCGCCGCCGCCGGAGTGGCGACGATGCCGATGGCGATCCGCTCCTCCGCGGCGATCCGGGGCAGCTCGTCGATGTGGCGGACGGCGAGCTCGCCGACCAGCTCCCCGACCTTTCCGGGATCGGCGTCGACCAGGGCGGCGATGCGGAACCCCCGGGCCAGGAAGCCGCGGTAGTTGGCCAGAGCATGCCCGAGGTTGCCGATGCCGACGATCACGACCGGCCAGTCCTGGGTGAGACCGAGCACCCGGCTGATGTGCAGGAGCAGGTACTCCACGTCGTAGCCGACGCCGCGCGTGCCGTAGGAGCCCAGGTACGACAGGTCCTTGCGGACCTTGGCCGAGTTGACACCGCCCAGCTCCGCCAACCGCTCGGCCGAGATGGTGGCCGTCTTGGCGTCGGCCGCCTCGACGAGCGCCCGCAGGTACACCGGGAGGCGGGCGACGGTGGCCTCCGGAATCCGTCGGGTGCGGGGGGCAGGGCCCGAGCGGCCGTCGGAGCGGGGGGCCGGGCCCGAGCGGCCGTCGGAGCGGGATACGGGACCGGGGCGGGTCCCGTCGGACCCGTTGCCGCCGACGCGGCTGGCGCCGTTGTCGCGGTCGCGGGCGCTGCTCACACGGCGTGACGACTTCCCATCGCCCCCGTGGTCGGCCACGCCAGCGAGTGTACCGACCTCGTGCTCGTTTTCACAAAGGTTCGCGCCGCCTCGGAAGGTCGTCTCAGGCTTTCGCGGGCACCGCCGATAGCTCGGCAGGACGCGGGTACATGGCCGCCGGGCCGGTCCTGACGACGACGCCCACGACGGCGCGCCCCCCGCCGGCGAGCGCGGCACGCTCGGGGCCAGGACCCGTCCGCCTGGCACCTCTGTCGGTCATGCGTCAGCCGGACGCGTGGGACCGGCTCCGAGCGTGAAGGCGGTAGCCTGCGGCGTCGTGTCCAGGCAGATTCGCGTCATGGTCGTCGATGACACTGACCACGTGCGCCGGATGCTCATGTCGATGCTCTCGCTCGACGGGTTCGAGGTGGTGGCCGACGCCCGGGGCGGGCCCGAGGCACTCGACGGGATCGACGTCGCCGACCCCGACGTGGTGGTCATCGACTACAAGATGCCGGGCATGGACGGGCTGACCACGGCCCGGGAGATCCGGGCCCGGCGTCCCGACCAGGTCATGATCCTGTACACCGCCTACGTCGACGACGAGATCGAGCGCCAGGCGGCGGAGGCCGGGATCTCGGTGTGCCTGGGCAAGGTCGAAGGGCTGGCGTCGCTCGAGCGAGAGATCAGCCGCCTGTGCGCCTCGCTGTCCTGACGTCCGTCAACGGGCGAGGATGACGAACTGGAGGACGGCGGCGCCCAGGATGGCGATCAGCAGCAGGGCCATCACGACGGTCGTGGCCGGCCTCATTCGGCCGCCTCCAGGGTGACCCCGTCGCCGGCGGCCAGGCGCAGCTCCCCGGCGGCCGACCGCTTCTGCAGCACCACCGCCATCAGCCCGTAGGAGTCGACCATCAGCCCGATCTGACCCGGGCGCAGGTCCGAGAAGGTCGACACCCGTACCGCGGTGCGGGTCGTGTCGCCGATGCGCATGGAGACGTGATCTTCCATGCCGGCCAGGTCATCGGGGTCGACGTTGAGCTGGGCGTTGCCGAAGCGGTCCACCCAGAGGACCTCGCCCACCACCGCGCCGTCCTCCTGACGGGACAGCGGAACCACGCCCGGGAGCAGCGACAGGGGGTCCACCGGCTCCCCCAGTTGGTCGATGTCGACGCCTGCACACAGATGGGCGACGGCCGGAGCGAAGATGTCGCGCCCGGCGAACGTCGGCCCCGGCGCCGGCAGGTGGTACTCCGCATTGGTCAGCTCGACGGCGCGCCGGGCCCCGCCGGCCATGGCCACCGCGGGCGCCAGGAGCCCGTTGTCGGGACCCACCAGCACGGCCCGCTCCTGGTCGCCCACCTCCACGGCCACCGCTCGGCGGTCGGAGCCGACCCCCGGGTCGACCACGGCCAGCACCACCCCGGGCGACAGGTACTGGGTGCTGCGGGCCAGGGCCAGCGACCCGGCCCGAACGTCGTGGGGCGGGACGCCGTGGGTGACGTCGACCACGGTGGTCGCCGGGGCGATGGCCCGGATGACGGCTTTGACGACGCCCACGAACTCGTCGTCGAGCCCGTAGTCGGAGAGGAACCAGACGGTGTCGAACCCGGCGGCCACGCCGCCACCCTACGACGGCGGCGGGGCTACCCCGCCTCGGTGTAGGTGCTGGCCAGGTACCGGTCGACGTCGTCCTCCCGCACCCGGTAGGACTTGCCGACGCGGACGGCGGCCAGCCGTCCGGCCTTGATGAGCCGGTAGACGGTCATGGTGGAGACGCGCAACGTGGCCGCCACCTCGGCCACGGTCAGGAATCGAGCCTTCGCATGGGACTGCGCCAGTTGGATCACCCCTCTTCGCCTGGGGGCAATGTATTCCCCGGTTGCCCGTGTGGAAAGGGGGAGGGGCGGCAAGGCTCAGGTCGCCGGGGATGAAGCCCTTCGACAGCGGCGGGCGAGCTCCGAAGAACCGGGGGCCCGCCCTCAAGACGAGCTACGCCCGGCCGAGCTCCCTGGACCGCTCCGTGGCGGCGTCCACCGCCTCGAGGATGGCGCTGCGGATGGCCCGGGCCTCCAGGGCGCGGAGGCCGGCAGCGGTCGTGCCCCCGGGCGAGGTGACCGCGGCCCGGAGCACCTCCGGCTCGTCGCCCGACTCCACCAGCAGGCGAGCCGATCCCAGCAGGGTCTGGACGACCAGGGCCCGGCTGACGGGCCGGGTCAGACCGGCATGGACACCGGCGTCGATCAGGGCCTCGGCCATGAGGAAGACGTACGCCGGCCCCGAACCGGACAGCCCCGTCACCGCGTCGAGCAGTCGCTCGTCGACCCGCTGCACGGTGCCCACGGCGGACAGGACCTGCTCGGCCCAGGCCAGGTCGTCCTCGCTGGCGGCGGTGCCGGCGGCGATGGCGGCGGCTCCAGAACCCACGAGGGCGGGCGTGTTCGGCATGGCCCGCACCACCGGCATGCCCGGACCCAACCACTCCTCCAGGCGGGCCAAGGGGACGCCGGCGGCGATGGAGAGGACCCGACCGACCCCGGCGGCGGCCGTCGCCCGGCATGCCGCCTCCACGTCGACCGGCTTCACCGCGATGACCGCGCCCTCGCCGGGCGCAGGTTCGGCAGCCACGGAGAGGCCGGGGTAGCGCTCCGACAGCTGGGCCCGCCGGGCGGCGACCGGCTCGACGACCAGGAGCTCGGGAGCGGAGGCCCATCCGGCGGCGAGGAGCCCGGCCGCCAGCGCCTCCCCCATTCGGCCGCCGCCGACGACGACCAGGCGGGGGGTCATCCGCCCACGGTAACTGCCCCTACGGGAGGTAGCGGATGGGGTTCTCGGCCGAGCCCCCGACGCGGGTCTCGAAGTGGAGGTGGGCGCCGGTGGAGTTCCCGGTGCTGCCCACGCTGCCGATGTTCTGGCCCTGCTTGACGACCGCGCCGTCGCTCGTGCCGATGCGGCTCAGGTGGGCATAGAGGGTGCTGAGCCCGCCGCCGTGGTCGACGATCACGGAGTTGCCGTACCCGCCGTTGTAACCGGCCATGATGACCGTGCCGCCCTTGGCCGCGGAGACCGGCGCCCCGGCCGGAGCGCCGATGTCGATGCCGGTGTGCATGCGTCCCCACCGGAACCCGAACCCGGAGGTGACAGGGCCGCCCGCCGGCCACACGAAGCCGGCACCCGACACCTTGGCGTCGGCCCGGCGTCCGGATGCCGCGGCCGGCGGCGGGGGCGCGGTGGCCTGACGCTGACGGAGCAGGGCGGTGAGGGTGGCCTCCTCCCGTGAGAGGGCGTCGACCTCGGCCGTGAAGGCGGCGATGCGCCCGTCGAGGGCGCTCTTGAGGCGCACCTGGTCGGACCTGGTCTTCTCCAGGGCGCCCAGCTTCTCGGCCGCCGCCTTCCGGCGGTCGGCGGCCAGGTCGCGGGCCTTGGCCAGGTTGTCCTGCTCGAACTGCTGATCCTGACGGGCGGCGCGCATCTGGTCGACGACGTCGCGGTCGTTGCTGACGACGGTGGACAGCAGGGTCTGACGACGGCTGGCCTCGCCCAGGTCGCGCGCCCGGACGATCTCCAGGAAGCTGTCGCCGCCGGGATGGACGTAGGCGCGGACGGCGGCGGCCGACGCCCGGACGCGCAGCTCGCCCATGCGTCGTTCCGTCTCGGCCAGCCGGGCCTCGGCCGTGGTGAGGCCCGTCTGCGCCGCCCGCAGGGCCTGCTGGGCTGCCGCCGTGTCGTTGGCCGCCACCTGGATGCCGGCGTCGAGGGCCCGGACCGCGTCCTCCAGCTGGTCGTCGTTGGCCTTCAGGGTGTTGATCTGGGCCGCCAGCTGAGCCTTCTTGGTGCGGGCCGTATCGCGCTTGTCCTCGGCGCTGGGGTCGGCGAAGGAAGGTGCGGCCAGGGCCAACACCAGCAGTGCTGCGAGCGCGGCGGCGGGGGTCCTCGTCCAGGTCATGAAGGGAGTGCCGGGCAGCTCCGCCGGGCTGACCGGGCGAAACGCTAACGACGCGAACGGCGACATGCAAGCTTCAGGAAGCGGGCCCGAGGAACCTCACAGCCGTCCGCACTTCCCCGAACGAACCGCCGATCCGCCCCTCGGGCCCGGGCCGTGATGCTAGCCGACTCCCCTCACAGGATGCAACAGGAAGACACAGAAGTTCCTGAGCCGTGCCAGCCCGGCCCGCCAGGCCGTCGCATGTTAGGCCAGCCTCAGCGGCACTCCACCAACTCACGGACGGTGAGGTCGGCGTACACCCGTCGCAGCCGGGCCGCGGTGATCGACCACCGGTACCGGCGGGCGGCGGCGCTGGCTCGGGCCCCCATCTCGGCGGCCAGGCCCGGCTCGGCCAGCAGGCGGGCGGTGAAGGCGGCGAAGTCCCCCGGCTCCCGCCCGTCGACCAGGAACCCGGTGGCCTCGTGGGCCACGAGGCTCCGCAGGCCGCCCACCGCGGCGGCCACCACCGGCGTACCGCACGCAGCCGCCTCCAAGGCCACCAGCCCGAACGACTCCGACCGGCTCGGCACCAGGCACACGTCGGCTGCCCGGTAGTAGGTGGCCAGACTGCCGTGGGGCTGCGCTGGCACGAACCGCACCCTGTCCCGGACGCCGCACTCGACCACCAGGTCCTGCAATCGGGCCAGCTCGGCATCGCCGTCGGGTCCGCTGGGACCGCCGACCAGAACCAGCGTGGCGGTCGGGAACCGGTCGAGGGCGGCGAGGGCCCGGACGGCGACGTCGGCGCCCTTGAGGCGCTGGATGCGGCCAACGAACAGCAGCACCGGCTCGGTGCCCAGGCCCAACTCGGCCCGGGACGCAGCCCGGTCGCCGGGGAAGAACAGGCGGTGGTCGACGCCCGGCGCCACGACCTCGATGCGGGCGGGCACGGCCGCATACAGGCGCTCGAGCTGCATGGCCTCGTCGGGGGAGTTGGCCAGGATGGCGTCGGAGCAGCCGATGACCTCGGCCTCGGCCCGGGCCCGCAGGCCGTGGTCGTCGGCCTCGGCCTCCGCCTTCACGCGCGCCAAGGTGTGGAACGTCGAAACCAGCGGCAGTTCCAGGGTGTGTTTGAGCACATGGCCGGACAGTCCCGACAGCCAGTAGTTGGCGTGGATCAGATCAGGGGGCGAGTCGGCGGCCATGCGGCCGAGGACCCCGGCGGTGAAACCGCCGACCAGCGCGGGCAGCTCGTCAATGGGCACGGGCCGGAGTGGGCCGGCGGCCACGTGGTGGACCCGGACCCCGGGCTCGACGTCGACCGTGGGCGCCAGACCGGGAGCGGACGCCCTCGTGTACACATCGCAGTCGACCCCAGCGCGGGCCAGGGCGCCCGACAGCTCCCGGACATAGACGTTCATGCCGCCTCCATCGCCGGCACCGAGCTGGGCCAGAGGAGAGGTGTGCAGCGAAAGAACGGCCAGGCGGCGCACGGGGCGCCAACCCTACCGGAGCCCCCGGTGCTTCCCGGGCGGCGCGACCCCCCGGCGCGTCAGCCCAGGACGGAGGTGACGCTGGCCTCGCCGGTCTTGTACCGCCGGGTCAGCTCCGCCTGAAGAGCGTCGATCCGGCCGAAAAGAGCCTTGCGGCGCTCGGACACCTGGCGCTCGAAGGTCTGCAGGCGGTCGGCCAGGGCCGCCACCTCCTC
>JALYGL010000159.1 GCA_030777125.1 Actinomycetota bacterium | reverse complement strand
CGCAGCACCGAGCACCGGGTGCCGGCACCTCGCCGCTCGGCCAGCACCCGAGCGTGGGCCACCACGCTCGAGGTCATTGGCGCACCATCCTTCGGATGGTGCCGCCATGAGCCATGGCGCTGTGCCGATCGCTGAGCACGGCCAAGGCCGTGCTCAGATCAGCTTCTTGCGCTGGACCAGGTCGGCCAGGAACTCCCGAAAGTCGGGGCCGAGGTCCTCCCGCTCGAGGGCCAGCTCCACTGTGGCCCGCAGGTAGTCGAGCTTGCTGCCGATGTCGTAGCGGCCCTTCTCGAAGGTGTAGCCGTAGACGGCCTGCTCCTGGAGGAGGAGGCCGATGGCGTCGGTGAGCTGCAGCTCACCGCCCTTGCCCGGCTCGAGCCGGTCCAGCACGTCGAAGATCTCGGGGGTGAAGACGAAGCGGCCCATGACGGCCAGGTTGGACGGAGCCTCGTCCGGGTCTGGCTTCTCCACGATCTCCATCACCCGCACCAGGCCCTCCTCGACCTCCTCCAGTCGGGCGCAGCCGTACAAGGAGATCTCGCTGCGGGCCACCTCCTTCAGGGCGATGACGCTGCGCCCGTAGCGCTCGTGCACCGCCAGCATCTCCCGCAGCACGCGGGCGTCGTCGACCATGACGTCGTCGCCGAGCATCACGGCGAAGGCCTCGTTGCCCACGTGCTGGCGGGCGCACGACACGGCGTGGCCGAGCCCGAGGGCCTCGCCCTGGCGCACGTAGTGCACGCTGGCCAGGGCGGCGATGGCCTTCATCTGCTCCAGCAGCTCCACCTTGCCGCCGCGCTCGAGCTCGTGCTCGAGCTCGTAGGAGCGGTCGAAGTGGTCCTCCAGCGTGCGCTTGCCGCGGCCGGTCACGACGAGGATGTCGGTGATGCCGGCCCGCACCGCCTCCTCGACCACGTACTGGATGGCCGGCTTGTCGACGACCGGCAGCATCTCCTTGGGCTGGGCCTTGGTGGCTGGCAGGAAACGGGTACCGAGCCCGGCAGCCGGGATCACCGCCTTGCGGACCTTCTTCACCGTGCACCTCCTGTCTCGGCCACCTTGGCATGCTCCACCCGGTTGCGGCCGCCGGCCTTGGCCCGGTACATGGCGGCGTCGGCTGCGGCCACCAGGTCCTTGCCCGACGAGCCGTGCTCCGGGTACGCGGCCACGCCGACCGAGATGGTTATGTTCAGCTCCGCTCCCTCTACCCGAAAGGGCTCCGACGCCACCGCGTGACGGATCTTGTCCGCCAACCGGAGGGCCCCGGCCACGCCGGTGTTGGGCAACAGGAGGGTGAACTCGTCGCCACCCCAGCGGGCGACCAGGTCGACCTCCCTCGTGGCCTCGGTCAGGCGCCGGGCCAGCTCGATGAGGACGGTGTCACCCGCCTGGTGGCCGTGGGTGTCGTTCACCGCCTTCATCTGGTCGAGCTCGGCGAACACGACCGCGAACGGCTCGGAGAACCGGATGGCGCGCGACAGCTCCGACTCCAACCGCAGGTCGAAGTGGCGCCGGTTCCACAACCCGGTCATGCCGTCGGTGATGGACAGCCGGACGGCCTCGTCGTAGAGGAAGCTGTTCTCGATCGACGTCTCCGCCTGGCGCACCAGCACGGCCAGCTCCTCGACGTCGGACTCGTCGTAGGGCCGGTCTCCCGCCCGGCCGTAGAGGGCCAGCACGCCGAACGGGTGCCCTCCGGAACGGACCGGCACGGCCACCGCGGTGGACGCACCGCCCACCGGCTCGGCCGGCGACGGCGCCGGGACCGACGCGGCCCCCCGCTCAGAGGGCCGCTCGGGCCCTGGCCAGAGCGTGGCCCGACCGGTGCGGCCGGCGGTGCCGGCCACGCCCTCCCCGGGTTGCAGGTCGGCGATCTCCGCGTCGACCCCGACGGAGTCCATGGCCCGCAGGCGTTGGGCGCCCGTCACCACGCCGTAGAACACCGCGGTGCGGGCGTCGACGAACGCGGCCGTGGTCACCAGCAGGGCGTTGACCATGACGGTGCGGTCATGGGTGGAGCCCAGCGCGTCCCCGAGGCGGTTGAGCGCCTGCCGGAAGCGGGCGGCGGCCTGTGAGAGCTTCCGGACCTCGTCTCCCAGCTGGGCGCCCGTGTCTCCCAGCTCGGCGCCCGTGCTCACCGTGCCCATGGTAGGACCTGGAATGCGAAGGGGCCGGGCTGTCGTTATGCCTACCGTCTAGGCTGCACCGCACTGGTGCGGGGACGTCTGCGCCCGGAGGACGCTGGATGCCGAAGTACGAGTACGCCTGCAAGTCGTGTGGTGAGCACCTGGAGGTCGTCCAGTCGTTCCATGACGACCCCCTCACCGAGTGCCCGGCCTGCGGCGGCGCGCTGCGGAAGGTGTTCGGCGCCATCGGCATCTCGTTCAAGGGCAGCGGGTTCTACCGCACCGACAACCGGTCGGGTGCCCGCTCGGACGGGCCGTCGAAGGCGGAGACGCCGTCTGAGTCGAAGTCGGACGGCAAGTCGGACGGAAACTCGGACGCGAAGTCCGACGCCAAGCCGGCCGCCAAGGCCGACGCCAAGCCGGCGGCCAGCTCCGAGGCGAAGTCGGCCTGAGCACCGCCGCCCTGCCGTCCGCCGAGATCGGCGTCTTCGGCGGCACCGGGTTCTACCGCTTCCTCGGCTCGGTTGACGAGGTCGCCGTCCAGACGCCGTACGGGCCGCCGTCGGGCCGCCTGGCGGTCGGGGAGCTGGGCGGGCGGCGGGTGGCGTTCCTGGCCCGCCACGGGGTCGACCACGAGGTGCCCGCCCACCGGGTGAACTACCGGGCCAACCTGTGGGCCTTCCGGCGCCTGGGGGTGCGCCGGGTGTTGGCCCCGTGCTCGGTGGGGTCGCTGCAGCCCCACATCGAGCCGGGCCACTTCGTCGTGTGCGACCAGCTGGTCGACCGCACCAGTGGCCGGTCCGACACCTTCTTCGACGGCCCGGCACTGGCCCACGTGTCGTTCGCCGACCCCTACTGCCCGGAGCTGCGGGCCGTGGCCGTGGCCGCGGCGAGGGCCGAGGGCATCACCGTGCACGACCGGGGCACGGTGGTGGTCATCCAGGGCCCCCGGTTCTCCACTCGGGCCGAGTCGCGGTGGTTCAGCGCCGCCGGCTGGGACGTGGTCAACATGACCCAGTACCCGGAAGCCGTCCTGGCCCGGGAGTTGGGCATGTGCTACTCCGGGATCGCCCTGGCCACCGACTACGACGCCGGCCTGGACGGCGTCGATGGCGTCGAGGCGGTCACCATGGAGACCGTCTTCCGGGTGCTGGCCGACAACGTCGAGCGGGTCCAGCGCCTGCTCACGGCCATGGTGCCCGCCGTCCCGGCCGAGGCGTCGTGCGCATGCGCGGTCGGGGCGGTCGACCCGGGCAGCCTGCCGCAGTAGTCTCGGTCCGCCTTCCCCCCTCAGTCCGTCGGTCCGATCGAGGAGGGGTTGTGCCCATCGTGCGCCTCCGCCGCGTGGCTCGTTCCGCGGCCGTGTTCTGGGTGGCGGCGGCCGCCCTCGCCGCAGTCACCGCCCTCGCCGCCGCCCGCCTGGTCGGCCAGGCCGAGGCGTCCGCCGCCCGCTACGGGTCGCTGCGCCCGGTGGTGGTGTCCACCCGCCCGATAGAGATGGGGGCGGTGCTCCGCGCCACCGACGTGGAGATCAGCCTGGTCCCGGCCACCTTCCTGCCCGACGACCACGTCGGGGCCGCCGCCGAGGCCGTGGGCCGCACCGTGGTCGTGGGCCTGTTCCCCGGCCTGCCGGTGGTGCGCGGGCACCTGGCGCCGGAAGGCGTGCGGGGGGTGGCCGCGCTGCTCCCGCCCGGCACCCGGGCGGTGGCCGTGCCCGCCGGAGGCGCCAGCGCACCGGTCCACACCGGCGACCTGGTCGACGTCCTGGCCACGTTCGACCCCACGTCGTCGGACACGGGGGATCCCACGTTCGCGGTGGCCACCGCCGCCCTCGTCGTCGACGTGGCCGAGGACTCCGTCACCGTGGCCGTCGCCCCGGACGAGGCTCGCCGGGTGGCGTTCGCGGTGGCCCACGGGCTCGTCACCCTGGCGGTGACGTCGCCCCTCAGCGGTACTTCGACGCCAGCAACCCCAGAACCGACGCCCCGGCCACCACCCGGTACACCACGAAGGGGGTGAACGAGCGGGTGCGGACCAGCCGCAGCACCCCCCACACCGCCGCCGCGCCGGTCACCCCCGAGGCCACGATGCCCCACAGGAAGGGCGACACCATCCCCGGGGGGAGCCCGCCTTCGACCAGCACCTCCACTCCCTGGTAGAGGGCGGCGCCGCCGATGATGGGCAGGCTCATGAGGAACGACAGTCGGGCGGTGGCGTCGCGGTCGAACCCGAGCCATCGCCCGGCTGTGATGGTGATGCCCGACCGGGAGACGCCGGGGGACAGGGCCACCGACTGGGCGAACCCCATGATGAGAGCGTCGCGGAGCCGGAAGTCGGTCTCCGGCCGGTCTCCGCCCGCCCGGTCGGCGGCCAGCAGCACCAGTCCGAACACGATGAGCAGCACCGCGATGAGCCAGATCTGGGTCAGGGCGTCGCCGATGGTCGCCTCCAGCAGGGCGCCGATGACCGCGCCGGGGAGAGACGACACCAGCAGCAGCCAGGCCAGGCGTTCCTCCGGCGCCCGGATGCCGCGCTGGCGCAGGGAGCGGAGGGCAGCTCGGCCGAGGCGGGCCAGGTCGGAGCGGAAGTAGGCGACCGCTCCCACGAACGTGCCGATGTGGAGGGCCACGTCGAACGTCCGGTTCAGGTCGGCGTTCTCGGGGCCGGTGAGCTCCCTCCAGTCGAACAGCCACGGCACGAGGATCAGGTGCCCGCTGGAGGAGATGGGCAGGAACTCGGACAGCCCCTGGGTGATCCCGAGCACGATTGCGTGCAACAGGGGGATGTGCGCGTGCGAGGAGGCGGTGAGCGGGTCGATCAGGGGACGTTAGGGCCTCGGGCGCGGCCGGTCGATCGGGCGTATGGTGGCTGTGGCACAGGAGGTGACAGGTGGAACCCGTTCCCGGTCTTCGTCCGCTCGAGCGACGCATCCTGCGGTTGTCCGCTGACGGTGTCGACGACGCCGAGATCGGCCGGCGGTTCCGTCGCAGCCCCGAATGGGTCGCCCGGGTGCGGGCCCTCGCCGAGGTGCCTCGGACCGGCGGTTCGACCTCCAACGGCGGACTGCGCCCCCTGGAGCGGCGCATCCTGCGATGGCGGGAGTCGGGGGCGGCCTACGCCGACCTGTCGCGCCGCTTCCACCGCAGCCCGGAGTTCATCGAGCGGGTGGAGGCCCTGGCCGACTACAAGCTCCGGCCGCCGGCGTAGCTCAGGGCCGGGGCCCGGTGTAGCCGGGCCACGGGAACGGCTCACACGCCGCTGAGGGTCACGTCGTCGATCACCAGGGTCACGCCCGCCGAGCCGCCCGGGAGCCACTCGACGTCGCCGCCCACGGCCACCACGTCGAGGAGCATGCGTTGCAGGGTGGACGCCACCGTCGCCTCCCGGATCGGCTCGGCCGGGGCGCCGTCGCGCACCATCAGGCCCTCCACGCCCACCGAGAAGTCACCGCTGACGGGATTGGCACCGGAGTGCATCCCGGTGACGGACTGGACCAGCAGCCCCTCGCCGGCGTCGGCCATCAGCTCCTCCTGGCTGCGTGAGCCGGGGCTGACGACCAGGGCCCGGCTGCCCACGCCCGGAGTGCTCTTGAACCCGCCCCGCACCGCGGAGGCGTTGGACGGCACTCCGGAGCGGCGGCCGGTGTAGGTGTTGTGCAGGAACCCCTGTAGGACGCCCTCGCGAATGAGCACGTTGCGCCGGCTGCCCAGCCCCTCGGCGTCGTAGCGGCCGGACCCGAACGCCCGGGGCTCGGTGGGATCGTCGGCCAGGGTGAGGAACGGCACCGCCACCAGGTCGCCCTCCCGTCCGGCGAACATGGAGCGGCCCTTCAGGGCCGCTTCGGCACTCAGGGCCGACGACAGCACGCCGAGGAAGCGGGCGGTGATCAACGGGTCGAACAGCACCGTGATCCGACGCGACGCCGGCTTGCGGGCGCCCAGCATGCGCGTGGCCCGGTCAGCAGCGTCGGCCGCCGCCTTGGCCACGTCGAGATCGCTGGGCTGGCGGCCGACCGAGTAGCCGTACCCGGTCTGGCTCTCCGCCCCCTCACCGGCGATGGCGTCGGCGGTGACGTAGCAGACGGTCCGTTCGGCCGAGGTGCGAATGCCCTCGGTCGAGGCCAGCGCCGACTCGGCCACGGTGTCACCGTAGGAAGCGGTCTCGACGCCGCGGATCCGGGTGTCGGCGGCCCGGGTCGCGCGCTCCACCTCCAGGGCCAGCGCCACCTTCCCCTCGGCGGGGAAGGCGGCCAGCTCGGGACGGAACAGGTCGAGGGCCGCCGCCTCCACCCCGTCGGGCCCGGGCAGGCCCAGGAACTCGTCGACGGTGCCGAAGCCGGCGTTGTCGCGGGCCTCGACCAGGGTCTCGGCCAGCACCGCCTCGTCCAGGGACCCGGCGTAGGCGAACCCCTGGCGCCCGCCGACGACCACCCGGACGCCGACGCCGGACGAGTCCGCCGACGACAGCGACTCCACGTCGCCGTCGAACACCTTCACCTCGGTGTGGTGGCCCCGGGCCGCGTAGGCCTCCACCTGCTCGCCCGGCCGGGCCCATCCCACCACCCGTTCGACCAGGTCGAGGAGGTCGCTGGTCGCGATTTCCCCCCCTCGGCGGTGTACTTGGGCGACGGGGGAAGGAAGGGGGTCAGGCACCGGCGGTACCACCGACGGTCATCCCCGCCACCCGCAGGGTGGGCTGGCCCGACGACACGGGCACGCCCTGGCCGTCCTTACCGCAGGTGCCGGCCCACGTGTCGAAGTCGTCGCCCACCGCGTCGATGGCCCGGAGGACCTCGGGGCCGTTGCCGATCAGGTTGGCGGCCCGGATGGGTTCGGTGACCTCGCCGTTCTCGATCATGTAGGCCTCGGTGATGCCGAACACGAAGTCGCCGGTGGCGGTGTTGACCTGGCCCCCGCCCAGCTGCACGCAGTAGATGCCGTGGGCCGTCTGGCGGATGATCTCCTCGGGGTCGTCCTCGCCGGCCAGCACGTACGTGTTGGTCATGCGGACCATGGGGAGGTGCTGGTAGCTCTGTCGGCGCCCGTTGCCGGACGACTCCCGGCCTTCCTTGCGGGCCCGCAGGAAGTCCCACATGTAGTCGGTGAGCTCCCCGCCCTCGATGAGGGTGTTGCGCTGGGCCGGGTGCCCCTCGTCGTCGATGGCGTACGTGCCCCACTCCCGGGCGTAGGTGCCGTCGTCGACCAGGGTGACGAGGGGGCTGGCCACCGCCTCGCCCACCTTGCCCCGGAACACGGAGGCGTCCTTGCCGACCAGGTCCGCCTCCAGCCCGTGGCCGCAGGCCTCGTGGAACAGCACGCCGCCGGCGCCACGCTTCAGCACGACGGGCAGGGTGCCACTCGGCGCCGGTCGGGCCTCGAGCATGTCGAGCGCCCGCCGGGCGGCGGTGCGGGCGATGTCCTCCACGTCGACCTCGTCGTAGAACTCGAAGCCCACCGTCGCCCCGGGCGCCTCGAACCCGGTCTGCATGCCGGTGTCGCCGGCGGCCACGCACTGCACCATGAACCGGGTGCGGACCTGGTCGTCGCCGGTGAGCAGGCCGTCGCTGTTGGCCACCAGGATGCGGCGGCGGGAGTCGCCGTAGGAGACGCCGACCTGGCGGATCCCGCCCCCCGAGGCGCGGGCGGCCTCGTCCGCCTTGAGGAGGAGCTCGGCCTTGCGGGCCTTGGGGACGTCCTCGGGCAGCACCTCGACGTCGTGCGGACGGTCGGCATCCCGTCTGGTCAGGGCCACCTCCCGTACGCCACCGCCGCCGCCCCGGGCCGCGGCCCCGGCCGCCTCGGCCGCCGCTCGCAGTCCCTCCTCGGTGAGGTCGGAGGTGTGGGCGAAGCCGGTGGTGTCGCCGCGGACGACGCGTATGCCCGCTCCCTGGTCGCGTCCGGAGGTGAGCTCCTCGATCCTGCCGTCGTCGAGGCGGGCCGACGACGATCGGCGGTCCTCCGCGAACACCTCGGCGAAGTCGCCACCGGAACGGAGGGCGGCCCCGAGGACGCGCTGGACGGTTGCCTCATCGATCATCGGCCCATCGTACGGGTTGGGTGGAAGTTCGTTCCGGGGGGCAGGGGGGCGTGAACGGACGGTTTGCGGACCCCGAGCGCCCGGGGTTCGCGTAGGCTGGCCGCGTGGGGGGACGAATCGGAGGGGGTGGCAGAAGGCTGTTCCTGCTGCTGCGGATGGCAGCGAGCGCGGCCATGCTCGGGTACCTGCTGTCGCGCCTCGACCTGGCCTCGGTGCTGCCCAGCCGCCAGCTGTCCACCCTCGTCTGGGTGGCGTTGGGAGTCGTGGTCAGCGGCGTCGCCCTCGTGCTGGCCACCGTGCGCTGGCAGCGGGTGCTCCGGGCCCTCGACCACCGGGCCGAGCTGCCGGGCCTGCTGTCCCACTACCTGGCCGGCACCTTCGTCTCCAACTTCCTGCCCACCACGGTCGGCGGTGACGTGCTGCGGGTGACTCGGCTGTCGGCCGCCGACGGCGACCGGCCCGTCGCCATCGCCTCGGTCATGCTCGAACGCCTCACCGGGTTCCTGGTGTTGCCCTTTCTGACCCTGGCCGCCCTCCTCGGCAACCCCGCCCTGCTCCACCTGGGCACGGCCACCCGCCTGTCGCTGACCCTGTCGCTCGGCACCCTGCTGGCCCTCGTCGTCATCCTGGTGCTGGCCACCAACTCCAGGCTCGGGGCGCGGCTGGCCGGGAACACCAGCTGGCTCGGGTTCGCCCGAGCCGCCCACCTGGCCCTCGACCGGCTCCGGCATCACCCCGGCGACGCTCTCCCGGTCCTGGCCGCGGCCTTCGCCTACCAGCTCACCGTCATCCTGGGCGCGTGGGCCGGGGCCCACGCCCTGGGTCTCGACCTGGGCTGGTCGGCCATGATGGCGTTCATCCCGGTGGTCGCCATCGCCCAGGTGCTCCCGCTCTCGGTCAACGGGCTCGGCCTCCGGGAGGGGGTGCTCGTCCTCCTGCTGGCGCCCCTCGGCGTGGCCACCGGCGAGGCCGTGGGCCTGGGGCTGATGCTCTACGGGATGAACCTGGTGGTGAGTGTGGTCGGCGCGCCCGCCTTCGCCGTCGGCCCCCGCCCCGTCCGGGTGGCTTGAGCGGCGCGCCGGTCCCGGGTCCCCGTGTGGATCCTGAGCCGGTGGCCGGACCCGACGGACCCGAGCACTCCGCGTCGCCCGTCGACGCGTCGATCGACGCGCCCACCGAGGCGCCCAGCCATGCGCCGGCCCGCCGGTCGAGGCTGCGGTGGTGGAAGGAGGTCCTCTACATCGCCGCCTTCTACGGCGTTTACACGTTCATCCGCAACACCCAGGGCTCGGCCTCGGTGTCCGAAGCCACCGCCATGGCAAACGCCCTCGAGATCATCCGGGCCGAGGAGGCGCTCAACATCTACGTCGAGGAGGCGGTGCAGGAGGCGTTCCTCGGCTGGCCATGGTTCATCGAGCTGTGGAACGTCTTCTACGGCACGTTCCACTTCGTCGTCACCATCGTCGCCCTGGTCCTGCTGTTCCGCCGGTTCCCCGACCGGTACCCCCGCTGGCGCAACACCCTCGCCTTCACCACCGCCCTGGCCCTTGTCGGCTTCGCCACCTACCCGCTGCTGCCGCCCCGGCTGCTGCCCGCGTCCTTCGGCTACGTGGACACGCTCCGTGCCTACGGCAGCCTGTGGTCGTTCGAGTCGGGAGCCGTGAACAAGCTGTCCAACCAGTACGCGGCCATGCCCAGCCTGCACTTCGCCTGGGCGGTGTGGAGCTCGCTGGTGCTGGTGCTGATCCTCCGCCGCCCCTGGGCCAAGGCCCTGGCCGTCGTGTACCCGGCGGCCACCCTCTTCGCCATCGTGGTGACGGGCAACCACTTCATCCTGGACGCCGTGGGCGGAGCGGCATGCCTGGGCGTCGGCGCCCTGGCCGGGTTCGCCCTGGCCGCCCGCATCGGCGTCGATCCGGCTCGTGAGCCGGTTTCGAACCCCCACTGAGGGACTGCGAGGAACTACGTGAGGAAAGAGCAGGCCGTTCACTCGCAGGCCCTAACCTGACGCCGGAGCGAGGATCCGAGAGGAGTCCAGTGCGAGTCGCCCCCGTGGGAAGAGCGAAGACGGATGCACCTCCGAGCCTGGCCGACATCGCCGGCAGGGTGGAGGCGCGGATCCTCCAGCTACTCGACTGCGAGCTGGAGCGGTGGACGTCGGTCGACCCCGACCTGGCCGAGCCGTTCGTCGCCTTGCGCGACCTGGTGGTGGCCGGAGGCAAGCGGCTGCGGCCGGCGTTCTGTCAGTGGGCCTATGTGGGCGCCGGCGGGCATGCCGACGACCCCGTCGTCACCGACGCCGGCGCCGCCCTCGAGTTGCTCCACACCTTCGCCCTCATCCACGACGACATCATGGACGGGTCCTCCACCCGGCGCGGCACCGACACCATCCACGTGCACTTCGAGGCCCGTCACGCCATCGACGGCTGGCGCGGGGAGGGGCGGCGCTTCGGCGAGGGCGTCGGGATCCTGGCCGGAGACCTGGCCTTCGTCTACGCCGACCAGCTGCTCAACAACGCCCCGCCGGCCGCGGTCGACGTCTTCACCGAGCTCCGGGTCGAGGTCAACGTGGGCCAGTACCTCGACCTGCTGGGTACGGCCAGGGGCAACGTCAGCGAGGGGTCGGCCAGGCGCATCTCCCGCTTCAAGTCGGGCAAGTACACCATCGAGCGGCCCCTCCACATGGGGGCCGCCCTGGCCGGGCGGCTCCCGGAGCTGGCCGGCCCGCTCAGCGCCTTCGGCCTCCCCCTGGGCGACGCCTTCCAACTCCGCGACGACCTGCTCGGCGTGTACGGCGACGAGTCGGTCACCGGCAAGCCGGTGGGGGAGGACCTCCGCGAGGGCAAGCCCACCGTCCTCTACGCCCTCGCCGCGGAGCGGGCCACCGGCTCGGCCGTCCGGGTGCTCGAGCGCTACGGCGCGCCCGACCTCTCCGACGACGACATCGCCGCCCTCCAGGACGTGCTGGCCGACACCGGCGCGGTGGAGCTGGTGGAGAACGCCATCGCCGCCCTCGTGGCCCAGGCCGTCGCCGCCCTGGAGCCGGCCGACATCGCCGCCGAAGCCCGCGCCGCCCTGGCCGAGCTGGCCTGCTACGTCGCCGGTCGCGACAAGTGAAGGTCGTGGTCGTCGGCGCCGGGCTGGGGGGGCTGTCCGCCGCCTGCCACCTGGCCGGGCGGGGCCACGACGTGGAGGTGCTCGAGCGGGAGACCGTTCCCGGAGGGCGGGCCGGCCTGCTGGAGGTCAGCGGCTACCGCTTCGACACCGGTCCCAGCGTGCTCACCATGACCGGCATCCTGTCGGGGGCCTTCGCCGCCGCCGGCGCCGACATGGCCGAGTACCTCACGCTGAAGCCGGTCGACCCGATGTACCGGGCCTGCTACGCCGACGGCACCGAGATCCGCGTCCGCCACGGCCGCGAGGCCATGACCGAGGAGATCCGACAGGTCAGCGGGCCGGCCGAGGCGGCGGCCTTCGGGCGCTTCTGCGACTGGCTGAGCGAGCTCTACCGGCTGGAGCTGCCCAACTTCATCGACCGCAACTTCGACAGCGTCCTCTCCATCGCCAACCCGCCCCGCCCCCTGGCCACGCTCGTGCGCATGGGCGGGTTCCGCCGGCTGGCCAACGTGGTCAACTCGTACTTCACCGACCCCCGGCTGCAGAAGGTCTTCTCCTTCCAGGCCATGTACGCAGGCCTGTCGCCGTTCGAGGCCCTGGCCCTGTACTGCGTCATCACCTACATGGACACGGTCGAGGGCGTGTACTTCCCCGAGGGCGGCATGCACGCCGTGGCCCGGGGCCTGGCCGCGGCGGCGGAGAAGGCGGGGGCGTCGTTCCGCTACGGGGTGACGGTCGACCGCGTGGTGCGCACCGGCTCGCGGGTCAGCGGCGTCCGGCTCTCCGGCGGCGAGGTCCTCCATGCCGACGCGGTGGTGCTCAACCCCGACCTCCCGGTCGCCTACCGCGACCTCCTGCCGGGGGTCCGACCGCCGCTCGTCACCAAGAGGGGCAACTACTCGCCGTCCTGCGCGGTGTGGCTGGTGGGGGCCAAGGGACGCATGCCCGACCGCGCCGCCCACCACAACATCCATTTCGGCGCCGAGTGGGAGGGGGCCTTCGAGGCCCTGCTGAAGCAGGGCGTGCGCATGCCCGACCCGTCCATCCTGGTCACCAGCCCGACGGTGTCGGACCCGTCGCTGGCGCCGGACGGGCGGGTCTCGCTCTACGTGCTCGAGCCCACCCCGAACCTCGACGGCAAGGTCGACTGGGCCGTCGAGGGGCCGCAGCTGAAGGAGTCGCTGGGGGCACGGGTGGCGGCCTTCGGGTACCCGGTGGACGACATCGAGTACGAGCGGTTCCTCGACCCCACGGACTGGGAGCGCATGGGCATGGAGCGGGGGACTCCGTTCGCCCTGGCCCACAACTTCTTCCAGACCGGCCCGTTCCGGCCCAACAACGTCGACCGGAAGGTTCCCGGGGTGGTGTTCGTGGGCTCGGGCACGGTGCCCGGCGTCGGCGTTCCCATGGTGCTGCTGTCGGGCCGTCTGGCCGCCGAACGGGTCGACGAGCTGGCCACCGAACTGAAGCGGTAGATGGCGAGCGCAGCGAGCGGGTGGATGTGACGGTCACGCTGGAGGAGTCGTACGAGCGGTGCCGGCGCCTGAACCGGCGCTACGGCACCACGTACTACCGGTCCACGTTCCTGCTCCCCCGGGTCAAGCGCCACCACGTCCACGCGCTGTACGGGTTCTGCCGCTACGCCGACGACATCGTCGACGATCTCGGGTCCTCCGCCACCCCCTCGGAGCGCCGGCGGACCCTCACCGACTTCGGCGACCGGTTCTTCGCCGACCTCGACCGGGGGGCGTCCGACGACCCCGTCCTGAAGGCGGTTGTCCACACCGTCAAGGCCTTCGACATCGACCCGGACTGCTTCCGCCGGTTCCTGCGGTCGATGGCCATGGACTTCACCGTCGAGACGTACGAGACCTTCGATGACCTCCTCCAGTACATGGACGGCTCCGCCGCGGTGATCGGCGAGATGATGCTGCCGATCCTCGAGCCGTTGCGGCCCGAGGCCCTCGGCCACGCCCGCGACCTGGGCATCGCCTTCCAGCTGAGCAACTTCCTGCGGGACGTCGACGAGGACCTCGACCGCGGGCGGGTGTACATCCC
>JALYGL010000158.1 GCA_030777125.1 Actinomycetota bacterium | reverse complement strand
CGCACGGAGCGCGCGGGTCGTCCGGAGGCGTCGACGATGAGGTCGGCGCCGATGACGGTGCCGTCGTCGAGTTCGAGACCGGTCACCGTGCCGCCGTCAGGGGAGAAGGTGGCGCCGACAGCGCCGGCGGTGCGCAGGGTGACGTTGGGCAAGACCAGCGCCCGGCGGCGCACATGGTGTTCGATGAGGGCCCGGGAGGCGACCGGTCCCTTCACGCCTGAGACGAAGGTGCGGCGAAGGCCGCCGCCCTGGTACCACAGGACATCCTTGCCAGCGTCCAGGTAGGCGGCTCCGTCGGACACCAGCTGCCCGGTGAGGCCGGGGAACCACCCCTCCAGGCGGGTCAACCCGCAGGGGAGCAGGGCATGCGCATGGCGCCCTTGAGGCACGCCGCAGCGTTCCCGAGGCGAACTCGGCAGATCGTCCCGCTCAACGACGACGACCTCGTCGAACCGGTCGGCCAGCACTGCCACAGAGCTGAGGCCGGCCAGGCTGGCTCCCACGACCACAGCTCGCAGGCGGGGTGGGCGGACGTTGGAAGACACATTTCCTCTCCTCGACGACTGACGCGACGAGCAGCATACGAAGAGCCACTTGGGGATGCCTTGGCCCACTAGCTACTTCGCCCTGAAGAACTCGAGCGGGTGAGGCTGACGGCTCGCTCCGAGGGTTGTGAGGGGGGTCGGATCTGCGCTTCGTCCTGGTCGCCTTCCCATTTTCTGTTCCTCCGGGCCTTCCGACCCCGTTTCTGTCTCGTTCGGGCCGCGTTCGGGTTCACGCGGCCCTCGTTTCGGGTTGTTGGCCGGCCGCTGCGGGTGGTGGTGCCGGCTCCCGTTCCCGGTCGGCCTCGAGTCGTCCCAGCTTGGTGGTGTTGTGGGCCAGGACGCCCCAGCCGCACCAGGTGCGGGCGCCGGCCTCGGTGTCGATCAGGGTGCGCCGCCACCCGTTGTCCCGCTTGAGGCAGTTGATCCGGGCCTCGCTTCCGGTCCGCCACTTCACCTCCCGCCGGAACCAGGGCGCCCGCTCGATCTTCTGGCGGGCGGCGCCCGGCTTGCCCTTGCGGGGGATGGCCACCTGCCGGACCTTCAGCTTGCCGAGGTCGGCTTCGACGCCAGCCTCGCCGTAGCCGCGGTCGGCGGTCACGATCCTGGGTGCCCGACCGAACCGGCCGACCAACCGGGCGATCGCCGGGGCCAGCATCGGCGCGTCCGGCGGGTTCCCGATCACGACACCGTGATCGAGGACCAAGCCGTCCTCGTTGTCGAGGACCTGGGCCTTGTAGCCGAACTCGACCGCTCGACCCAGGCGGCCTTTGGCGATCGGCCGAGCGTCAGGGTCATGCAGCGACACCACCCGGGTCGAGCCGTCCGGGGTCACCCCGGCCGCCCGCAGCCGGGTCTGGGCGGCGATCTGCTCGACCAGGCCGGCGCACCGCTCCAACTCGACGATGGCCCGCAGCGCCTTGCCCGTCGCCTTCGTCTCGCAGTCCCGCACACCCCGGCGGGCGTTGACCGCCACCCGCCTCGCTTCGGCGATCGTCTTGGTGGCGATGTCGGCCAGCTCCAGGTTCAACGCCTGCACTTCGCTGCGGGCGTCGTCGTTCCGTCGGCGGAGCCAGCAGCCGATGTCATGGGCCCGGCGGCGCACCGACCGAGTCCGGTCCACGAACCGGGTTCGCGTCGCCAACCCGAGGGCCGTGAGCGTCGCCACCAGCACGCCCATCTTGGCGACGCCCTTGGCCAACAGGCCCGAGTCGGTCGGGTAAGCCACGTTCGCTTCGACGACCGTCGTGTCGGCCCGGACTCGGTCCAGGCGAACGAGCTTCTCCTCGTGCGCCTTGGCCAGCAGCACCTCGTTCAGCTGGTAGACGGCCTGCTCGCCGCAGCGGGTCGTGATCTTCATCAGTGTCGTCGGGTGCGGGACCCGCTCGCCCAGCGGGATCCGGCAGAACCGGCGCCACGCCAAGCTGTCAGCCACCTCCACGCACAACGCCTCGAACCCCAACCTGTAACGGAACCGCAGGTACATCAGCCGCAGGTACGTCTCCATCGGGATCGACGGCCGGCCAAGCGTGGGGTCGAAAAACGCCCGGAACGGCTCGAAGAACCGCGGGTCGTCCAACCACCCGTCCACCCGGCCCAGATCGCCCGGCAGCGGCAGCAGGCACTCCGGGATCACCGCCTCCCACAACGTCGGCTGAGGGTTTACCGTACGCAGCATCGATGGCCTCGACTCTCTGTTGGCGCAGGGAACGTCGAGGCCATCGTGCCGTCTCCACCCGCAGATCGCGAGCACCCTCCGCCCACCAAACCCCAGGTCAGCGGCCTACTTTTTCAGGACGAAGTAGCTAGCTCGGCGCGCGGTCGCGGCTGGCCAGCAGCCGACGCCGCACCTCGGCTCCGACCGAGGCCGGATCGTGGTGCCAGTTGTCGAGCAGCACCACCTCCTCCCCCGTCCGCAGCACCAGCACCGGCCGCTCGGGGGTGCCGAACACCGTCTTCACGTCCTCCCAGCGGTACGAGGTGGCGTGCGACCACGTGCGCACGGTGCCCCCGGCGTCGTCGGCGGTGACGCCGAGGCGGCGGGCCCGGACCGCCGCCAGCACCAGGCC
>JALYGL010000157.1 GCA_030777125.1 Actinomycetota bacterium | reverse complement strand
GGCGTCAAGTGCCTGCACGCCCACTACGCCTGGCACCTGGCCGGCGGCGACGACCCCGTCGGCCGGTGGGTGGCGGAGCGGCTGGCGTGACCAGCGGCGGCGGGCGCCGGGCCGCCATCGATTGCGGCACCAACTCCACCCGGCTGCTGGTGGTCGACGGCGACGGCTCCACCGTCGAGCGCCTGATGCGGATCACCCGCCTGGGCCGGGGGGTCGACGCCACCGGGCGGCTGGCCGACGACGCGGTGGAGCGCACGCTGGCCGTGCTCCGCGAGTACCGCACGACGATGGACAGCCTCGGCGTCGAACGGGTGCGAATGACGGCCACCTCCGCCGCTCGCGACGCCGCCAACCGTGACGACTTCATGGCCTCGGCGGAGGCCGTCGTCGGCGTCCGTCCCGAGCTGCTCAGCGGGGAGGACGAGGGCCGGCTCTCGTTCCTCGGAGCCACCGGCGAGCTGGACGCCGGCGACGGGCCCTTCCTGGTGGTCGACATCGGCGGCGGCTCCACCGAGTTCGCCGTGGGCACCACGACCCCCGAGGGCGTGGTGTCCGTCGACATGGGATGCGTGCGGATGACGGAGCGGTTCCTGCACCACGACCCGCCTCGTCCCGAGGAGCTCAGCCAGGCACTCTCGGTGGCCCGCGACTACCTCGAGGACGTGGCCCGTGCCCTGTCCCACGCCCAGGGGGCCGACACCCGCCGCCTGGTGGGACTGGCCGGGACCGTCACGACGGTGGCCGCCGTCGAGCTGGGCCTCCCCGAGTACGACCGCGACCGCATCCACCACTTCGTCCTGACCCGGGCGGCCATGGAGGACGTCTTCCGCACCCTGGCCACCGAGAGCCGGGCCCAGCGGATCGCCAACCCGGGACTGGAGGAGGCCAGAGCGGACGTGATCGTGGGCGGCATCGTCATCCTGGCCGCGGTCATGCGCTTCTTCGACTTCGACGAGTGCCTGGTCAGCGAGGCCGACATCCTCGACGGCCTGGTCCGGTCGTTGGACCCGGCGGGGCTCGAGGGGAAACCGGCGTAGGGCGCCGGGCCCCGCCCCGGGAAACCGGCGTAGGGTGCGGGCATGACCCCCCGGGGCCCGCTTCCCACCGAGCTGCGCGGCCGGCGCGTCGTCCTGCGGCCCCTCACCCCCGCCGACTTCCCCGAGTGGCGGGAGGTGCGGCAACGCAACCGCGGCTGGCTCCTGAAGTGGGAGCCGAAGCCGCCGCCGGGGCAGCCGGACGACACCGAGAGCAAGCCCGCGTTCAACGCCCGCTGCGGCGCCCGGGAGCGGGAGTGGCAGCTGGGGACGGGCTACGGCTTCGGCATCTTCGTCGGCGGGCGGTTCGCGGGTGAGATCAACCTGTCGGGCGTGCAACGGGGCCCGTTCCAGAACGCCTACGTCGGCTACTGGATCGACGAGGCCCACGCCGGGCAGGGCTACGTGCCCGAGTCGCTGGTGGTGGTGTCCCGCTTCGCCTTCGAGGACCTGGCCCTCCACCGTCTCCAGGTGGCCGTCATCCCCCGCAACCGGGCCAGCCGGCGGGTGGCGGAGAAGCTGGGGCTGCGCGACGAGGGCGTGGCCGAGCGGTACCTGGCCATCAACGGCGTGTGGGAGGACCACGTCCGCTACGCCATCACCGCCGAGGAGTGGGCCGAGCGGCGGGACGAGCTGATGGCCGCGTGGGGCCCCGAGCCGGCCCCGCTGCGTCTGCGCGACCCGGGCCCGGCCGGCTAGCTCGAAGTTGAGCTAGCCCAGGTACGGCACGGGGTTGACCGGGTCGCCGTTGCGCCGGACCTCGAAGTGCAGGTGCGGCCCGGTGCACGACCCGGAGCAGCCGACCCGCCCGATCGTCTGGCCGGCCGTCACCCGCTGCCCCTCCGACACGCCGATCGAGCTCTGGTGGGCGTACAGGGTGGCGATGCCGCCGCCATGGTCGACGATCGTGGTGTTGCCGTAGCCGCTCATCGTTCCGGCGGTCACGACCACCCCGTCGCCCGCGGCCCGGATGGACGTCCCCGACCCGGCCCCGATGTCGACGCCGGTGTGGAGGCGGGCGTCGCCGTAGATGGGGTGGACCCGGGGGCCGAACCCGGAGGTGATCGGGGCTCCGGGGATCGGGTTGAGCAGCTTGCCCGGCGCCGGACGGGCCGCCGGTGCGCTCGACCCGCCGCCCCCTCCGCCTCCGCCGGACCCGCCGCCGGACGGTGCCGGTCGCTGCGGCTGGGCCTGCGGGGCGGCGGCCGCGGCGGCCGCCTGCCGGCGGCGCAGGTTCTCGGCGATGGCCGCCGACTCCCGCTTCAGGACCTCCACCTGGGCCTCGAAGTCGGCCTTGCGATCGAGGACCTGGGCCCGCAGGGAGTTGCGCTGCGACAACTCGGCCGCGGCCTGCTGGCGGACGGTGTCCTGGGCGTCGCGGCTCTGCTGCAACCGGACGCGCTGGCCGGCGATCACGTTCCGCTGGGACGACGCCTCGGCCTTCGACCGCTCCAGCTGGTCACGCAGGTCCTTGACCTCGTCCCGCAGCCGCTCGTCGGCGGCGATGGCCTCCGACTGGGTGCCGACGACGGCCTTGATGTAGGAGCGCTTCGAGGCCAGCTCCCCCATGGAGCTGCTCTGGAGCAGCATGCTGGCGTAGCGGGCCGCCTCCGACCGGCCGGTGTAGGCGGCGATGGCCTGACGGGTCAGCTCGGCCTTGGCCGCGTCCAACGCCGCGGTGGCCTCCCCCAGGCGGACCTCGGTTCTCCGCTGCTGGGCGGCCAGCGCGGACAGGCGCCACTCGGCGGCGTCCAGCTCCCGCTGTACGCC
>JALYGL010000156.1 GCA_030777125.1 Actinomycetota bacterium | reverse complement strand
CCCCCCCCCCTCTTCCGGGCTGCCGCTCTGGGGCGGTGAGGCTACGTGCCGGCAGCCACGAGGTGCACCACGCCGAGGGGGAGACCCTCCTTGAACGCGGTGACCCCGAAGGTGGAGTTCAGGGCTGAGGCGCCCTCGCTCGTCAGCTTGGCCACGGTGCCGTCGAGGACCACGTCGGAGCCCTCGGCGCTGGCCTTGACGTTGGTGCCGTCGAGGAAGAGCAGGGGGATGCCCGACTTGCCGCCGGCGGTCGCGGTGAGGATCGAGCTGCCGGGGTCGACCACGAAGTTGGTGACCTCGAGCGAGGTGTTGCCCTTGCTGAACTTCAGGCCGCTGCCCTGGTGGATCACCGTGCCGGCGATGTAGCCCGGCTGGTAGGAGCGGTCGGAGTGGATGGCCGCGAACCCGCCGGTGATCGGGAAGCCCACCGTCGAGGTCTGGCTGTTGAAGGTGGCGGAACCCACCGGCGCCACGGCCACGCCCAACTGCTGCAGGGCCGTCGCGGTGGAGGCGTCGAGCCTCACCTCGGTGCTCTTGCCGCTGAGGCGGGAGATCACCGACACCTTGTCCTTGGCCGCGTCATAGGTGTTGGCCTCGCCCTTGGCCACCAGCCGGACCACGCCGAGGGGCGTGCCCTGCTTGATGGCGCTGGTCTTGAAAGCGGTGTTGAGGGCGCCGGCAGCGGTGTCGGTCAGCTTGGCGACAGTGCCCTGCAGCACCACGTTGCCGCCCTCCATGCTCACCTTGACGTTGGTGCCGTCGAGGGAGAGCAGGGGGACCTTCACCATGTTGCCGACGGTGCCGTACAGCACCGAGTTGCCGGGGTCGACGACGAAGTCGGACAGGGTCACCTTGGTGGCGCCCGCGCTCAGGGTGAGGCCGCTGCCGTCGTGCTGGATGGAACCGAGGATGTAGCCCGGCTCGTGGCTCAGGTCGCTGTGGATCTCGGCGTACCCGGACGTGATCGGGAAGGTCACCGTCGAGGTGCCGGCGTCGAAGGTGGCCGAGCCGGCCGGTGCGACGGACACACCGAGCGACTTGAGGGCCTCCGCGGTGCCCGCGTCGAGGGTCACCGAGGTGCCCACGCCGGTGAGGGCGGGAATGGCGGTGACGGTGTCGGCCGCCTGCGACGACTCCGCCGACGAGCCCGCGGACGACCCTCCGGACTCGGAGGAGTCGCTGTCGCCGCACGCCACGCCGACGAGGGCGAGCGCCCCCGCCAACACGGCCACGGTCATCTTCTTGGACTTGAGTACCACCGTTGTTCTCTCTCTCTTTGGGTTCGTGCCCCGCCTGCGTGGTCGTACAGCGTTCGGCACCGTCCGGGCACGGGGATGGCCGGTTGGCCCACAAACATGCGTATCCTTGGACACGTCGCGCGCGTGGAACTCCGTTCCCGTCGACTCCACCGCTTCAGCCCCGTCGGGAACTCCCATGACCCTGCACGTATCGGAACTCCGCATCGAGATCGGCGCCCGAGTGCTCCTCGACGACGCCACCTTCCACGTGGGCGACGGCGAGCGGGTGGCCCTGGTCGGCCCCAACGGTGCCGGGAAGACCACCCTCCTGCGCACCCTCGTCGGACGGGTCCCGCCCGCGTCGGGCACCATCCGGCTCCCGCCGCGGTACGGCTGGCTGGCCCAGGAGACCACCCTGGGCCCGGAGGTCGACGACCTGCTCACCTACGACCACCTGTTGGCGGCCAGTCCGTTGACGGCGATGAGCGAAGAGCTGGCCGACGCCCACGCCGCCGTCGAGAAGGCAGGGATCTCCGAAGACCCGGAGGCCCTCGACCGGGCCGTGCACCGCTACTCCGAGCTGGAGGAACGCTTCCGGTTCCGCGGCGGCTACAGCCTCGAGTCCGGCGTCGAGGACATGGCGGCGAACCTCGGCCTCGACGAGGAGGCCCTGCTGCGCCCGGTGTCGGCCCTCTCCGGCGGCCAACGCCGGCGGCTGGAGCTGGCCCGCCTCCTGCTGGCCGGCGGGGACCTGCTGATCCTGGACGAGCCCACCAACCACCTCGACGCCGAGGCCAAGGAGTTCGTGATGGACTTCCTGCGGCGCTCGGGCGGCGCCGTCCTGGTGGTGAGCCACGACATCGAGTTGATGAGCGAGTCGATCGACCGGGTCTTCGCCCTGGAGAACGCCCGCCTGGAGGTCTATCGCGGGACCTACCGCGAGTTCCTGCGCAAGCGCGAGCAGCGGGAGGCGGCTCTGGCCCGCGACGCGGCAAACGCCCAGAAGGAGATCGCCCGCCTGCAGCGCACAGCGGACAAGTTCCGCCAGGGCAACGCCAGCTCCGCCCGCCGGCGCAAGTCGCTCGAGCGCCAGATCGGCCGCATCTCCGAGTCGCAGGCCGCCACGCTGCCGCCGGTACGGCGGCGGGCGGTGAAGGTCCGGTTCCCGGAGCCGGCCCGGGCCGGCGACATCGTGCTCACGCTCCAGGGCGTGGGGAAGGGCTTCGACGGCGACGCCGTGTTCGACGACGTCACCTGCACCGTCGACCGGGGCGAGGTCTTCCTGGTGGTGGGCCCGAACGGAGCGGGCAAGACCACTCTCCTGCGGACCGTCGCGGGCATCTACCGGCCCGACGAGGGCGAGGTTCGATTCGGGGCCAACGTCACCGTCGGCTTCTACGCCCAGGAGCACGAGGACATACGCCCCGGCGAGACGGTGCTGGCCCTCATGCAGGAGTCGGCCGCTCCGGGCCTCACCGTCGCCGAGCTGCGCGGCATCCTCAGCCACTTCGGCCTCAGGGGCGACGTGGCCGGCCAGGAGGCGGCCACCCTGTCGGGCGGCGAGAAGACCAAGCTGTCCCTGGCCCGGCTGGTGGCGGGCAAGGCCAACCTGCTGCTCCTGGACGAGCCCACCAACAACCTCGACCCCGCGTCCCGCGAGGCGGTGCTGGCCGCCCTCCAGCACTTCACGGGCACGGTGGTGCTGGTGAGCCACGACGTGGACTTCGTCACCCAGCTGGCCCCGAAGCACGCCATCGTGCTGCCGTCGGGCCGGCTGCTGCCGTTCGACGAGCGCATGCTGCGCCTGGTCCCCCAGACCGAGCCGGCGGCGGTCGGGGCCGCCCGCAAGGGAGCATGACCACAGGGGGTCGGACTTAGGTTCCCCTTGCAACTTTTGTTAGGGACTCCTAAGTTTGGTCCGTGAGACGAACGAGCGCCTTCATCCTGCGCCGACCCGCCCTCACCACAAAACTGAGCGCCGTAGGAGGCACGTCGTGAAGAAGGGCCACCGGCTGCGGACCGCCCGGGTGGCGGCCATCGTGCTGCTGGCCGCGGTCTTCGCCGCGTGCGGGTCCGACGACGCCGACATCACCGTCTACTCCGGCCGCTCGGAGGCCCAGGTCGAACCCCTGCTGGAGCGGTTCACCGACGAGACCGGGCTGAAGGTGTCCGTGCGGTACGGGGCCAGCGCCGAACTGGCCGCCCAGATCGCCGAGGAGGGCCCGAACTCCCGCGCCGACCTGTTCTGGTCGCAGGACGCCGGCGCCCTGGGCGCGGTCGACCGCCAGGGCCTGCTCGCCCCGGCCCCGGCCGAGGCCGCAGCCAGCGTCGACCAGCGGTTCAAGGCCAAGGACGGCACGTGGGTCGGGATCACCGGCCGGGCCCGGGTGGTGGTCTACAACTCGGCCAAGGTGCCGGCGCCCGAGCTCCCCGCCACCGTCTTCGCCCTCACCGACCCGAAGTGGAAGGGGCGGGTGGGGATCGCCCCGACCAACGCGTCGTTCCAGGCCTTCGTCACGGCCATGCGCATCCAGGCCGGCGACGGTCGCACGCGCGAGTGGCTGCAGGGGCTCAAGGCCAACGAACCCAAGGTCTACGAGAGCAACGACCTCATCGTGCGCGCCGCCAACAACGGTGAGGTCGACCTCGGGCTGGTCAACCACTACTACCTGTTCCAGCTCGGCGCCGAGATCGGGATGGACAAGCTGGTCGCTCGGAACCACTTCACCAGCGGTGGCGACCCGGGCGCCCTGATCAACGTGGCCGGTGTGGCCATCCTGAAGAGCTCCGACGCCCAGGCCGACGCCGCCCGGCTGGTCCAGTTCCTGCTGTCGCCCCCGGCCCAGCGCCATTTCGCCGAGGAGAACTTCGAGTACCCGCTCCTGCCCGGCGTCCCCGCCGTCCCCGCGCTCACCCCGCTCGACCAGATCCAGAGCCCGAACATCGACCTCTCCCAGCTGGACCGGCTGGCGGAGTCGCTGACCCTCCTGCGCGAGGTCGGCCTGCTCTGACGGCGCGGCCTGTCGAACCCGAGACGGTTGCCGCCTCTCCGGAGGCCCGGGTGGGCACCGGCTCGGACCGCGGGAGTCGGTGGTGGCTCGTCCCGCCTCTGGTGCTGGCCGTCCTCGGGGGGTGGCTGGTCGCCCGTGGCCACGGCTTCTGGTACGACGAGCTCTACACCGCCGAGGTCGCGCCCCTACCGCTGACGCGGCTGCTGGACGCGGTGCTCACCGGCGAGGGCACCATCCCGTACCTGGCCGACGCCCCGCCGTCGTACAACGCCCCCTACTACGCGGTGGCCCACGTCTGGCTCACGCTGACCGGGCTCGGCCCCGACGAGGTCGGCCTGCGGCTGCTGTCGCTGGTGTCGGCGGTCGCCGCGGTGGCCGTGTTCACCCGCGCCGTCCGCCGGCTGGCCGGTCCGAGGGTGGCCGTGGTGGCCGGCGTCGTCCTGGCCGCCAACCCGTTCGTCGTCCGCTACGCCGCGGAGGCCCGGGGCTACGCCCTGGCCCTGTTGGCCACTGCGCTGGCCGTGCTGGGCGTGGCCCGGTGGCTCGACTCCGCCTCCGGCCGCGACCTGCTGCTCTTCGGCGTGGCCGGGGCCGCGGCGGGGCTGGCGCACTGGTTCGCCGTGCTCGTCCCTCTGGCCCTGGCCGTGGCCGCCGTCGTCCTTCGAGGCCGCCGGGCGGTGCCCGTCGTCGCCCTGGCCGTGGCCGCCGCGTCGCCGGTGTTGGGCCTGGTCGGGGTAGCCGTGGGAAACGGGGTCGGCGGGTCGGGGGCGGAGTGGATCGCCGACGTCGGCCTGGCCGTGCCCTGGCTCACCCTCCGGGCGTGGACCGGCGGCAACCCCGTCCTGCTGGTGGCCACCGTGGCGACAGCGGCGGTGGCGGTCGTGACCGGCCGGCGCGGCGGCTCGAGGCCGGCGGTCGTCGCCGGACTCTGGGCGGCCTTGCCGGTGGCCGCGGTGACGGCGCTCGAGATGGTCCGCCCCGTGTTCGTGGC
>JALYGL010000155.1 GCA_030777125.1 Actinomycetota bacterium | reverse complement strand
GCCCTGGCCCGCGCCCAGCCGCCGGACCAGCGTCTCGGGCTCGGCCCGCAGCCACACCACCGGGGTGTGCATACGGAGCAGCCGCCGGTTGGCGGGGTCGAGCACGGTCCCGCCGGCAGCGGCGATCACCGCGGGGGTGGTGGAGGCCAGAGCGTCGGCCAGGACCTGAGCCTCGAGGGAGCGGAACCCGGCCTCGCCGTCGGTGGCCCAGATCTCGGCCACCGAGCGCCCCACCAGCCGCTCCACTTGGCGGTCGCTGTCGAACACCGGCCATCCCCGGCGCCGGGCCAGCCGCTCACTGACAGAGGTCTTTCCCGCGCCCATCATGCCGACCAGCACGACTGAGCCAGCCGAGGGAGTGGAGGACAGCACCGACGACCTAGCCGAGGGAGTCGAGGAACGCATCACGGTTGCGGACGACCTCGCCCACGGAGTCGCCCCCGAACTTGCGCAGCGCCTCCCCGGCAAGCACCAGGGCGACCATGGTCTCGGCCACCACCCCGGCGGCGGGCACGGCGGTGACGTCGGTCCGCTCCTTGAACGAGACCGTCTCCTCCTTGGTCTCGGTGTCCACGGTGCGCAGGACCGGGCGGTTGAGGGTGGCCAGCGGCTTCATCGCCATGCGCGCCACGATCAGCCCGCCGGTGGACATGCCGCCCTCGATCCCGCCGGCCCGGGCCGTCGCCCGCTGGTAGGCGCCCTCGCTCTCGTCCCAGACGATGGCGTCGTGGGCCTGGGAACCCCGCAGTCCGGCGACCTCGAACCCGTCGCCGAACGCGACCGCCTTCACCGCCTGGATGCTGACGACGGCCTGGGCCAGGAGTGCGTCGAGGCGCCGGTCCCAGTGCACATGGCTGCCGAGCCCCACCGGGACCCCGTAGGCCAGGATCTCGACCACACCGCCGAGCGAGTCCCCCTCCTTGGCCGCGGCCTTGATCTCGTCGACCATGGCCGCCTCCGCCGCCGGGTCGAAGCACCGGACGGCCGACTCGTCGATCAGCGCCAGGTCGGCCGGGCCCGGCCGTTCCGTCGACTTGGACACCGCCGGCCCCATCTGCACCACGTGGGAGAGGACGGAGATCCCCAGCTGGGAGAGCAGAGCCTTGGCCACCGCTCCCGCGGCCACCCGGGCTGCGGTCTCCCGGGCCGATGCCCGCTCCAGCACGTCGCGGGCGTCGCTCAGGCCGTACTTCTGCATGCCGGCCAGGTCGGCGTGGCCGGGTCGGGGGCGGGTCAGCGGCTTCTCGGTTCGCCCGGGGGCAGGGTCCATCTCCTGCTCCCACTTGGGCCACTCGGTGTTGGCGATCTGCATGGCGACGGGCGACCCGAGGGTGCGGCCGTGGCGGACGCCTCCCAGGATGGTCAGCTCGTCCCGCTCGAAGCGCATGCGAGGGCCGCGCCCGTAGCCGAGCCGACGCCGGGCCAGCTCGCCGGCGACCTCCTCCACGGTTATGGGGAGGCCGGCGGGGACGCCCTCCAGGATGACCGCCAGGGCGCGCCCGTGCGACTCGCCGGCGGTCATGTAGCGGAGCATCGACCAACCCTACCCACGGTTGTGACAGGCGGCCCCGGCAGACGCGGCCCGCATGCCGGCGTTTGAAAGCCGGCTGGCTGGCGCCGCCTCGGCAGCGGCGGGCGAGGTGTGAAGCCGCCGGGGTGGGGCCCCGTCGGCAGCGGCGGGGCAGGTCCCCGGTCTCACCTCCGCTTCGCTCCGGCTCGATCGGGACTCCGTGCGAAGCACCCGGGTGCCCCGCCGCAGAAGCACGGCTAGGTGCCCAGAAGCCACCCGACCAGGGCATCGCCGAAGAAGACGGTGAGCGCCGCCCCGCCGGCCAGGAAGGGCCCGAAGGGGATGTGGTCGCGACGGCCGCGCAGGCGCAGGGCGACGAGCAGGACACCTAGGACCGAACCGAGAAGGAACCCCAGGAACAGCCCGGTGAGCACCGACCTGAGGTCGAGCCAGCCGAGGAAGAGCCCGAGCACGAACGACAGGCGGACGTCGCCGAAGCCCATCCCCGCCGGCGACACCAGGTGGATCACCAGCAGGGCGGCCCACGCCAGCCCCGCGCCGAGGAGGGCCCGGCCGAGCCGACCGGCGTCGCCCTGAGCAGCCGCGGCCAGGGCCAGGAGCGGCACAGAGGCGAAGATCGTCGGGTACACGATGCGGTTGGGGATGATGTGCAGCTCGAGGTCGATGACACTGACCGCCAGCAGCGAGGTGAAGAGGACGAGGTAGGCCGGGACGGCCCAGTCGGCGCCGAAGCGGAGGCCGACCCCGGCGAAGGCCGCCGCGGTGAGGAGCTGGACGACGACGTAGCGACGAGAGGCCGGTCGGCCGCACATTCCGCACTTGGTCCCCATCAGAGGCCACAGGGCGAGCCCCACCGGCCCGCCGGTCCTGGGCTCCGCGACGTCGGGCTCGGCGTCGGGCTCGGCGCCGTCCGGCCCGCCGACGTCCCGCCCCGGAGCGGGGTCGGGCCGGCACGCCCGGCACCCGCCACCCAGCGGGAGCAGTGACTGCTTCCGGGGGACCCGGTCGACAAGGAGGTTCACGAACCCGCCGGCAACGAAGCCGACCAGGGCGAGAGCCGTGGCGCCCAGCGCTCTCACCGGGCCAGGGCGGCCAACGCGGCGGAGCGCATGGCGTCGACCGGGGGCTCTTCGCCGGTCCACAGGCGGAACTGCAGCGCAGCCTGGTGCACCAGCATCCCCAACCCGTTGACAGACCTGGCCCCGCTCGCTCTGGCCGCGTCGACCAGCGGGGTCACCGCCGGGTTCGACACCAGGTCGACGACGAGCTGGCCCGGGCCCAGGACGGCCGGGTCGACGGGCAGGCGGTCGTCGGCGCTGCCGGCCATGCCGAGGGGCACGGCGCTGACCACCAGGTCGGCCTCGCCGGCGTCGCCGGCCACACCGACCCGTCCGACCGGGCCGGCGAGGGCGGCGGCGACCTCGGCGTTGGCCGGAGTGCGGTTGACGACGACCACCTCCGCCGCCCCGGCGTCGCCGAGGGCCCGGACCACCGCTCGGGCCGCGCCGCCGGCACCGACGACCAGGCAGCGGCGACCCGCGGGGTCGAACCCCTCGTCGCCGCGGAGCGCCTCCAGGAAGCCGGCCCCGTCGGTGTTGTCGCCCTTCAACAGCCCGCCGCCAAGGCGAACGACCGTGTTGACCGCGCCCAGCACCTCGGCCACCGGGGACAGGCGGTCGACGGCCGCGACCACCGCCGCCTTGTGGGGCATGGTGACCGACAAGCCGTCGATGCCCATCGCCCTGGCCCCCTCGACGGCCCGGACCGCGTCCCCGGTGGCGACCTCGAAGGCCAGGTAGGCCCAGTCGAGGCCGACGACGCGGAAGGCGGCGTTGTGCATGGCCGGCGACAGTGAGTGCCGGACCGGGCTGCCGATGATCGCCGCCAGCCGGGTGTGCGGGCCCGGCCGCCACTCGGGCGCGTCGCTCAGCGAAGCCCCTTCTTGCGGGCCGCCTCGATGTTGCGGTTGTGCTCGGCGCCGGTCTGGGCGAAGGCGTGCTTGCCGTTCTCCTCGATCACCACGTAGTAGAGGAACGGCCCGGGCGTCGGGTTGAGCGCGGCCTCCAGCGCCCGGCGGCCGGGCGAGGCGATGGGCCCGGGCGGCAGGCCGGCGATCCTGTACGTGTTGTACGGCGAGTCCACCTCGAGGTCCTTGAACAGGACCGTGTTCTTGTGCTCGCCCAGGGCGTAGAGGACGGTGGCGTCGATCTCCAGCTTCATGCCCCTCTGCAACCGGTTGTAGATGACCTGGGCGATGGGACCGCGGTCCTCCGGGACTCTGGCCTCGCGCTCCACCATGGAGGCCACGACCACCGCCTGGTAGGGGGTGATCCCGCGGCGAGCGGCGCCACCGGAGATGTCGAGCTCGGTGGCCACCTTGTCGAAGGCGTCGACCATGCGGCGCAGGATCCGGGCTTCGTCCTCGTCCGGCGCCACGAAGTACGTCTCGGGGAGAATCAGCCCCTCGAGGTTCGTCGAGTTGGCCGGCTGGTACTGGGACCGGACGGTGCCGCCGCGGGCCACCTCGAGGAACCTCTCGGCCGAGCGGCCCGGGAGACGGCCCACCACCGCCGCGATCTCGTCCAGCTGCAGTCCCTCGGGAACGGTGATGGGCTGGCCCATCTCCACGCTGGCCCCGCCCTCGAGCACGTCGAAGACCTTGGACAGCTCCTCGCCCTTGCGGACGGTGTAGTTGCCGGCCTGGATCGTGCCCGAGCCCGCGAACTGGGCGTAGTACCTGAACACGGTGGAGCTGGAGATGACGCCCTCGCGCTCCAGGAGCTCGCCGATGTCGGCGGTGGACATCCCCGGGCTGACGGTGACGGCCACCGCCTCACCCGGCGACCCGGACGGGTCGAGCTGCCGCTGCACCCACGCGAAGGCCAGGCCGGCCAGGAGGACGCCGACGACGGCGAGCGCCAGCAGCACGAACGGCCACCGCCGCCGCGGCTCGAAGTCGTAGTCGTACCCGATGTCGCCCGTCCGCGTCCCGGTCACCTCGTCGCTCCTCGGTCGAGCCACGACTGGAGGACGACCGACGCGGCCACCTGGTCGACGACCTTGCGGCGGCGGGCCGACCCCTTCAGCCCGGAGGCCGTCAGCGAGCGGTGGGCGCTCACGGTGGAGAGACGCTCGTCGTGGACCTCCACGGGGACGTCGAGCACCTCCCGCAGAGCGTCGACCTCGGCCACGGCCGCGGTGGCCGCCGGGCCCCGCGAACCGTCGAGCGACAGCGGCAGTCCGACGACCACGGTGCCGGCCTCGAGCTCCTGGACCACGTCGGCGATCCGGGCCCGGTCGGCCGCCGGGTCGCCCGAGCGCTCGATCACCGAGTACGGCGTGGCCAGCACCCCGCCGGAATCGCTCACCGCCACCCCGATGCGCCGGCTTCCCAGGTCGAGCCCGACGATCCTCACGACGCCGCTCGCCGGGCCTGCTCGAGGGCCTCGTCGAGGCGGCTGGGGTCACGCCCGCCGGCGACGGCGACCTCCGCGCTCTTCCCGCCACCGCCGCCGACGGTGCGGGCGGCATCGGCCAGGAGGGCGGACGCCTCCAGGCCGCTGTCCTTGGCCACGGCCGCCACCAGGGCCACGCCGCCGCCCTCCGGCTCGCCCCCGAGGACGACGGCCCGGATGCCGGGCCGGTTCCGTGTGTCGACGGCCAGCGTCTTAAGGTCGTCACGGCTGGTGCCGTCGACCCGGGCGACGACCACCCCGTCGACCGCGGTGGCCGCCAGCTCCGCCGCCCGGCCGGCGGTGCCGGCCCGGCGCAGCGACTTGAGCTGCTCGTTGAGGGCCCGTTGCTCGTCGAGCAGCTTCTCCACCCGCTGGGGGACCTCCGGGGGCGCGACCCGGAGCAGGGTGGCGGTGCGGCCCAGTGTGTGGCGCTCGTCGAGGATGCGCTCGAAGCTGGCCTTTCCCGTCACCGCCTCGATGCGACGCAGGTTGGCGCCGATGGAGCTCTCACCCAGGATCTTGATCGGTCCGATGGTGCCGAGGGCGCCCACGTGGGTGCCGCCGCACAGCTCCACCGAGTTGGGGCCGGCCTCCACCACCCGCACCACGTCGCCGTACTTCTCCCCGAAGAAGGCGATGGCACCCAGTCGCTTGGCCTCCTCCTGCGAGGTCTCGTACACCCGGACCGGCTCGTTGGCCAGCACCTGCTCGTTGGCCAGAGCCTCGATCCGCTCCAGCTCCTCGGGGGTCACCGCAGCGTAGTGGTTGAAGTCGAAGCGCAGCCGGTCGGGCGCCACCAGCGACCCGGCCTGCTTGACGTGCTCGCCCAGGACGGCCCGGAGGGCCCAGTGCAGCAGGTGGGTGCCGGTGTGGTTCCGGCGGACGCCCTCCCGCCGCTCGGCGTCGACCGCGGCGACCGCCTCCTGCCCCGGCGAGATGGTGCCCTCGACCACCCGGACGAGATGGCGGTGGAGCGAGGGAAGGGCGTAGGTGGTGTCGATCACCTCGGCCCGCCCCGTGGCCGTGGTGATGGTGCCGGTGTCGCCCACCTGGCCACCGGCCTCGGCGTAGAAGGGGGTCGCCTCGAGGAAGAGTTGGACGACGTCCGCCGGCGAGCCTTCGGCAGCCACCAGGGCGAGGACACGGGTCGTGGTATCGGTCTCGGAGTACCCGGTGAAGCGGGTGGGGCCGAACTGGTCGAGGACGGCCCGGTAGGCGTCGCGCTGGTCGGCCCCGGCCGCGGCCGGGCCGGCGTGGGCCGCCTCCCGGGCCCGCCGGCGCTGCTCCTCCATCTCGGCCTCGAACCCCGCCGTGTCCACCGCGACGCCCCGCTCGGTGGCCACCTCCAGCGTGAGCTCCAGCGGGAAGCCGAAGGTGTCGTGAAGCTTGAACGCGGTGCTTCCCGCGAGGGTGCCGCCGGGTCCCAGGCGGTCGAGCTCCTCGTCGAGGATGACCGATCCCGACTTCAGCGACGAGCGGAAGCGCTCCTCCTCCCGGGTGACGACGCCCAGGATGAAGTCGCGGTTGCCGGCCAGGTCCGGGTAGGCGGCGCCCATGATTTCGACGGTGGCGTCCACCAGGGCCGGCGTGACCAACCGCTCGACCCCCAAGCTGAAGGCGTGGCGCACCGCCCGGCGGATGATCCGGCGCAGGACGTACCCCCGGTCCTCGTTGGAGGGGAAGGCGCCGTCGTTCACCAGGAACGTCATGCACCGGCCGTGGTCGGCCAGGATGCGCAGGCCGACGTCGACGGCGTGGTCGGCGCCGAAACGGTGCCCGGTGGCCGCCTCGGCCGCGCCCACCAGCCGGCGCAGCTCGTCGGTCTCGAACACCGACTCGACGCCCTGGAGCACTGTCAGGCACCGCTCCAGCCCGGCGCCGGTGTCGATGTTGCGGGACGGGAGGTCGACGAGGGAGCCGTCGGGCTCCCGGTTGTACTGCATGAACACCAGGTTCCAGATCTCCAGGTACCGCCGCTCGGCACCGTGCGCAGGTCCCCCGGCGTCGCCGAACGCCTCCCCCTTGTCGAAGTAGATCTCCGACGACGGCCCGCACGGCCCCGTGTCGCCCATCTCCCAGAAGTTGTCGGCGCCCATGCGCTGGATGCGATCGGCGGGCAGCCCGACGCTTTCGCGCCAGATGGTGGCGGCGGCGTCGTCGCTGTCGTGGACGGTTACCCAGAGGCGGTCGCCGTCGATGCCGAGAACCTCGGTGAGCAGTTCCCAGGCGTAGGCGACGGCCTCGGCCTTGAAGTAGTCGCCGAAGCTGAAGTTGCCCAGCATCTCGAAGAAGGTCAGGTGACCCGGGCTGCTGCCGACCAGGCTGATGTCGTCGTGCTTGCCCTTGACCCGGACGCACTTCTGGACCGACGTGGCCCGGGGCGGATGGGGCGGCGGCTCCTCGCCCAGCAGGACCGGGAGAAACTGGTTCATCCCGGCGTTGGCGAACAGGGGCGCGGCCGGATGGAGCGGGATGAGGCCCACCGACGGGTAGAGCCGGTGACCCCTGGCGGTGAAGTAGCCGGTGAAGGCGCGTCGAAGTTCGTCAGCGGTCATGCCCATGCCCTTCCAGACTACGGCCGCTTCGGGTCCAGCTCAGCCCGGAGTTCCGCCTCCCGCTCGCGCATGGCCACCCGGCCCACTCGGGCTGCGGCCCGGAGGTCGGCGGCCACGCTGCGGGCGATCCGGCTGGCGTCGTGGGCCAGCCGCTCCGGTGTGTAGCGCTCGATCGTGCGGCGGACGTAGCGAACCGTCCAGTAGGAGGTGCCGAAGCCTATGGACAGCCCGACCGACAGCCAGAAGAGGCGCTTCAACACGACCGAGGCCTACTTCTTCCTCAGATGGCGGAAGCCTCGGCCGATGCCCGAGCCGAGGGCCATCATCTTCACCACCGGGTTCGAGAACGCGGTGTAGGCGAGTCGGGAGGCGGAATCCACCGTGCCGGAGATGGTCTCGGCCCGCTCCAGGACGGTCTCCATGCGGCCCAGGTCGGCGTCGGCCTTGCGGACGGCGGAGTGCAGGTCGGTGAGCAGCGGGATCGATACCCGCCGGACGTCGTCGACCGCGGCTCTCATGGCCCCGAGGGTGCGGATGGCGGCGCCCAGGGCGAAGAGGAGCCCGACGACCGCGATCGCGACCGCGACGGACACGACGACGGCGGCGATCTCGCCTGCCGTCACGGCTGCTCGGGTTGTCCGCTCAGGGGGCCGCTCGGGCCCTTCGTCCCGCTCAGGGGGCCGCTCGGGCCCTTCGTCCCGCTCAGGGGGCCGCTCGGGCCCTTCGTCCCGCTCAGGGGGCCGCTCGGGCCCGGGCCGCTCGGGCCCTGGTCTCCGGTGACGGATCGCATGCGCTCGCCAATCTCCCGTTCCCGGCCATGGTCGGACGGCTCGTAGTAGACCCGTCCGGCCACCTCCGGCGGGCGGTACTCCTGCGGGACCCACCCGCGAGGATCGTCGTGAGGATAGTCGTAGCCCGCGCCGTGCCCCAGTGTGCGGGCGCCACGGTACGACCTGTCCCGCAGGTGGACCGGCACCGCTCCGGCCGGTCGGTCCCGCACGTCGGCCTGGGCCCGGCGCAGGGCGGCGTACACCCGGTTCGACTTGGGGGCAGTAGCCAGGTGGACCACGGCCTGGGCCAGGTTCAGCTCGGCCTCCGGCAGCCCGACGAACTCCACGGCCCGGGCCGCGGCGTCGGCCACGACCAAGCTGAGGGGGTCCGCCAACCCCACGTCCTCGGAGGCCAGGACCACCAGGCGGCGGGCGATGTAGCGGGCGTCCTCCCCGGCCTCCAGCATGCGGGCCAGCCAGTACAGCCCGGCGTCGGGGTCCGAGCCGCGCACCGACTTGATGAAGGCGGAGATGACATCGTAGTGCTCGTCGCGCTCGTAGCGCAGGGCCCGGGCGTTCAGAGCCGCCTCGGCGTGGGCCAGCGCCACCCGGCGCCCCTCCCCCGACAGGGCGATGGCCACCTCGAGCGCGTTGAGCGCCACCCGAGCGTCGCCGTCGGCCCGGTCGACGAGGTGGTCGAGGGCGTCGTCGTCGGCCGTGGCCTCCTCTGCGGTCAGCCCCCGCTGCAGCAGGGTCCGCACCGCCGGCGCCGACAGCGGCTCAAGGCGGAACAGGCTGGACCGGGAGAGCAGCGGCGCGTTGACCTCGAAGTAGGGGTTCTCGGTGGTGGCGCCGATCAGGACCAGCACCCCTTCCTCGACCGACGGGAGCAGCGCGTCCTGCTGCGAGCGGTTGAACCGGTGGACCTCGTCGATGAACAGGATCGTCCCCTGGCCCCGCTCGCCCAGCCGCCGGCGGGCTCGGTCCACCGCCTCCCGGACGTCCTTGACGCCTGCGGTCACGGCCGACAGCGTCTCGAACGACTTGGCGGTGACGCCGGCGATGAGGCGGGCCAGGGTGGTCTTCCCCGTGCCCGGAGGGCCCCAGAGGATCACCGACGACAGCCGGTCGGCCTCGATCAGGGTGCGCAACGGCCGGCCGGGCCCGAGCAGGTCCTCCTGGCCCACCATGTCGTCCAGCGCCTGGGGCCGGAGGCGGGCGGGAAGGGGCGCCTGGCGGGCCAACCGCTCCTGCAGCGCGGCCCCGAACAGGTCTTCGGCGCCGGGTGTCGGCATCAGCCGGGAGGGAGCGGGTCGAGGTACGACTCCACCCGGGAAATCGGGTCTGCGGCGAAACCGTCCTTGCCCGACAGACGTCGCATGTCGCTCAGCCCGTCGCCCTAGGCGGGGCAGGTATCACGCTCGGTCCCGAGCCGGACGTCGGCGTCGCCGGCCTCGAAGCGGTGGCGGAACGTGAAAGCCATGGGCGTCGGACCGTGGGCCCGGAGGTGCTCGAGCCGGGCGAGGGCATCCTCCACCGTCGGGATGGTGCCCTCGGGAATCCACCAGAGGCAGAGGATCGGCTGGGTCGGGGCCTCGAAGAAGTCGCGCCGGCGGCGGAGGAGCTCCACGTGACCGGAGCGGTAGGTGAAGTCGGCCAGCGCCTCGATCGACTCCCACACGGTGAGATTGACGATCTCCAGGTCGTCGTCGAAGGGTTTGATGCCGGTGGCGTCCCCGGTCTCGTCCTGGAGGCGCCACACGAACCCGCGACTGACCTCGGCCAGGGCGTTGACCCGCTCCAGGTTCATGCGGAAGTCGTCGATGATCGGGTCGTCGATCGGGGCCCGGAGACGGCCGACGTTCAGCTGGGCGAGGTGCATCCCGCCATTGTGCCCGGCCCCACGTCAGCGCCCGACGGCAGCGCTTCGAGCACGCCCGCGACCTCGTCAGACGAGGGCATCGAGGCGATCTCGTCCGCCACCATCCGGGCCTGGCAGGGTCACGAACGATCGCGGTCAAGCCCTGTCCATGTGGACGAGGGGGCTCTTCGAGCGCATCCCGCGGCCATCGACCATGCGACGGTCGCGGTGAGGCCGACGGGCCCCGCTGGAGCGTCTTCATGGCCGGCGTCTCCGACGCCCTCGTGCCCCCCGATCGCCACGCTGGACCGAGACCCGGTGCGGCGCGTGCTGTCGGCGATGGCCGAGCTCCACCTCACCTTCCGGGGCGAGCGCTTCCCCGAGCTCTGTGGTCTCGAGGACCGGTACCTGTCGCCTCCCCGGAGACGGCACGGCGCGAGCTGGAGACGGGCCAATCGGTGGGTGAGGCCATCAACCGCTGCTGGGATGCCTTCTCCCAGCTCGTCCCCGACGACATCGCCGCCGCCGACCCTCATGATCGTCGATCGTCCGGCCCTGCTGGGCGAGCAGGTGCAGAGATGTGAGCAGATCCTCATCTCCGTCTACGCCGGCTACCGGCCGCAGGGTGCGTCGCTGGGCTGATCGGGGTGCTATCCCGGCGGACGCTGGCCAGCGAGTTCCCGCACGTCTCGTAGCTGGTCACGGAGCCATTTGGCCACGTCGTGCTCCCGCACCTGGGTGGCGGCCGCAGCCAGGCGCTCCCGTCGTTCTCCGGCGTCCATGTTGAGGGCGGCGAAGACGGCATCGGCCTGCTGCTGGATGTCGTACGGGTGCAACGTCACCGCGAACTCACCCAGCTCCTCATGGGCCCCGGCGTTCTCCGACAGCGCCAGCACGCCGTCCCGCCGGTTGACCAGGACGCCCTCCTTGGCCACCAGGTTCATGCCGTCGGAGATGGCGTTCACCACCAGCACGTCGAACGACTTGTAAGCGGCCACCACCTCGTCGAAGTCACCCTCCAGGTTGAGGTCGATCGGCTGCCAGTCGTCGGTGCCGTGCTTGTCGTTGACCTCGGCCACTATCCGGCGGACGTCGTCGAGGTAGTCGACGTACTGCTGCACGTCTTCGCGGCTGGGCTGGACGAGGGCGAGGAACGTCACCCGCCCGGACAGCTCCGGATGGTCGTCGAGCATGGTGTCGAAGGCCCGGAAGCCCCGCAGGATGTTCTTGCTGGGATCGGCGCGGTCCGCTCGCACGACGAGGTGCTCGCGCCGCTTGCCGGCGAGGCGCTCCTCGTGCTCGGTCACCTTCGGGGAGACGGCCACCGCGTCGAGCTCGTCCGGGTCCACCGAGATCGGGTAGTGGCGAGCCCAGACCGTGCGCCCTTCCACCTCTACGCCCAGCTCGCCCATGTCGACGGGCAGGCCGAGGAGCTCCTCGCAGCCCAGGAGGAAGTTCCGGGCGTACCGCCTGGAGTGGAACCCGACGATGTCGTTTCCGAGCACGCCCTGGAACACCGCCTGCCGCATCGACGGCGGCAGCACCCGCCACGCCTCGGGGTGAGGCCACGGGATGTGCACGAAGTGGTGCAGGAACACCTCGGGGCAACGGGCCCGGACCCGTTCGGGGACCAGGTACAGGTGGTAGTCCTGCACCATCACCGTCGCCTTCCCGCCCCGCGCCTCCACCTCCTCGATCACCGCGTCGGCGAAACGGTCGTTGACCACGGCGTAGCCGTACTCGAAGGCGTCCATCTCCCGCCGGGTGATGTCCGGCGTGGTGCCCAGGTCCCACAGCGAGTGCTGGACGTACCAGAGCAGCGGGTTGGCGATCACCGCGTAGAACTTTCGCCGGGCCTCCGAGTCGAGCTCGACCATGCGCAGACTCACGCCGCCGGCGCCCTCGCCGATCTCGGCTTCGAACGACTTCCCGCCGTGCTCGTGGGCGACGGCCGCGTCCTCGTCGCTCAACGCCGCGCACACCCAAGCGGCGTCGTCCAGGTGGCCGGCCAGACCGGCCAGGGCCGTCACCAGACCGCCTCGACCGGGCTTGGCCTTCCGCTCGTCGCCGTCCCGGCTGTACGCCAGCGGCCCCCGGTTCGAGACCAGGATGAGGGGATCGCCGGAAACCGCTCCCTCATCCACCGCGGGGCTCCTCCTACCCGGTTTCGGCGAGCGCTTGTCGGGCCTGGACCAGGTGGTAGAGCAGGATCAGCTGGGTCAGGGCGAGGGGCTCGTCGCGCTCCTCCGAGTCGAGCCGGCCGAGCGACTCCGGCACCGGCGCGTCCACACCGAGCTCGTCCCAGATGGCGGTCTCCACCTTCTTCGCCAGCTCGGGCTCGGCGTAGGAGTGGATGTGGACGGCGTCGACCGGCTTCCCGTCGTCGTCCCGGATGAGGGTGAGGTGCATGGCCTCGCGGGTGTCGTCGCTGAGGATCCCCAGAAGGTCGGGGTGGCTGATCGTCGGGCGCAGCAGGAGCTTGGCGCTGAGCGGGTCGTCAGCCGTCTCGCCGCGCTCCTCGATGGGGGTGAACCGCACGACGATGTCGGCGTGGGCCCGCTGGGGACGGATGAACTCCTCGGACTCGGGCTCGCGCTTCTTTAGGTCCTCGCGGACCTGGTCCTCGGTGTAGCCGCGCTTGGTGGTGTCGCGCTTCAGCTTCCAGGCGATGCGGATCTCCTCCGGCGGGTCCAGGTACACGGTGATGTCGAAGCAGGCACGCGACGCCGGCGTGTACAGCGGCAGCAGCCCCTCGACGATCACGAAGTCCCGTGGCTGGACGTACTCCGGGCGCTCGAGCGTTCCGGTGTCGTGGTCGTAGATGGGCTTGAGGATGGGCTGTCCCGAGGCGAGAAGCCGGAGATGCTGCTCCATGATGTCGACGTAGTTGCACTTGGGGTTCAGTGGCGTGAACGGGAGTGGCTTGCGCTCCTCCCGGTCGTAGCGGTGGTAGTCGTCAGCCCCGATCGACGTGATCCGCTCTTCGCCGAGGGCCTCGACCAGCCCCTTGGTGATGGTCGTCTTTCCTGTCCCGCTGTCCCCCGCGATGGCGAGCATGATGGGGCGGCCTGCTTTCGACCGCGTGGCGTCGACCTCGTCCCCCAGCGTGTTCACCTGGTTGTCCGCCATGTTCGATCAGCTCCCCTCACTCGTCTCCGGTCGGAATCTTCTCGCCCTTGCCGATCACGACGATGCCGTTGTCAGACGTCGTGAAGCGCTTCCTGTCGGCGTCCCCGTCCACACCGATGCTGGTCCCGGGCGGCACTTCGACGTTCTTGTCGATGATCGAGTTCCGCACGACGGCACCGCGCCCCACCACGACGTCGTGGAGCAACACCGACCCCTCGACCGTGGCACCCGGATGGATGGCCACGCCCGGCGAGATGACGGACTCCCGTACGGTCGCCCCGGTGACGATGGCCCCTGGGCAGATCATCGAGTTGAGCACCTGCCCCGTGCCCTCGACGCCTTCGAAGACGAACTTGGCCGGCGGGAGCGAGGGGCTCGAGGTGTAGATCGGCCACTTGGCGTTGTAGAGATCGAACTTCGGGTCGGCCGACACGAGGTCCATGTGGGCCTCGTAGTAAGCGTCGAGCGTTCCGACGTCGCGCCAGTAGCCCTGGCCGTCGCCGGGTTCGCCGGGGACGCGGTTGTCGCTGAAGTCGTGGACGTGGGCGACGCCCTGGTCGACCAGCATGGGGATGATGTCGCCGCCGACGTCGTGGTCGGAGCTCTCGTCGTGGGCGTCGAGGGAGACGGCCTCGCCGAGCGTGCTGGCGGTGAAGACGTAGTTCCCCATGGAGGCCAGGACCCGATCGGGGTCGTCGGGCAGGGGGGCCGGGTCGGACGGCTTCTCCCTGAAGCTGGCGATGCTCGTGCCCTCACCGATCTCGATCACACCGCTCTGACTGGCCTGATCGATGGGCACCCGGACCCCGGCGACGGTCACGCCCGCGCCCGTCTCGATGTGCTGCTGGACCATCTGACGGGGGTCCATCCGGTAGACGTGGTCGGCGCCGAAGACGCAGATGTACTCCGGCCGCTCGTCGGCGATCAACATGAGGTTCTGGTAGATGGCGTCGGCCGATCCCGAGAACCAGCGGGGTCCCCGGCGCATCTGGGCCGGCACCGGGCTGACGTAGTTGTCGAGCAGGGTCGACAGTCGCCACGTGCGGGAGATGTGCAGGTCGAGGCTGTGGCTCTTGTACTGCGTGAGCACGACGATCTTCAGGTAGCCACCGTTGGCCAGGTTCGACAGGACGAAGTCGACCAGGCGGTAATGGCCGGCGAACGGCACGGCCGGCTTGGCCCGATCGGCGGTCAGCGGGGCGAGCCTCTTGCCTTCACCCCCGGCCAGCACCAGGGACAGCACCCGGGGGTCGGCCACACCGTACGGTAGCGCCCGCGGGCGGGCCGGACTGACGGGCACGTCGTGGACGGATCCGATTCGTGTGACCGGGCGACGGTTCAGCGGCCGCCGACGCGGGCTTCGGCCAGGAGGCGGTCGAAGTCGACGGCGCGGATCCCGCCCAGGATCTTCGCCGCGATCCGGCCGTCGGGGCCGATCAGGTACGACTCGGGCACGCCGGCCACACCAAAGTCGAGGGCGATCCGGCCCCCCGCGTCGGTCAGCATCGGCCAGTCGCCGCCCTCCTGGGCGAGGAACTCCTTCACCGCCTGGACGGAGTCGCTGTAGACGACGCCGACCACCGCCGCGTCCCCCCGCTGGGAGATCTGGATGAGGTCGCCGTGCTCGAGTCGGCAGGGCACGCACCAGGTGGCGAAGAAGTTGACCAGCACCCACCGGCCCCGTGTGTCGGACAGGCGGAACGGCTCGTCGTCGACCGTCCTGGCCTCGACGGCCGGGGCCTGCTTCCCCAGCAGGGGCGAGTTGCCGATCCGCGTCTGGGCCGGCTCCCGGGTGGCCAGCACGGTGATGAGCAGGGCCACCGGGACGGCCACGGCCACCGCGATCCACAGGCCTCGGCGGGTTCGGCGCAGCGGGGAGACGGACGGCGGGACGTCGATCTCGACGTGGGCGTCGACGTCGTCGATGTCGTGGTCGGTCATACCGGGGGCCATCCCAACTCCGCGAACCAGCGCTGCAGGGGCAGGAACAGACCCTGCCACCGGTCGGTGACGAACAGCAATCCGATCCCGACCAGCAGGGAGCCGCCGGCGATCTCGATGGCCCGGCCGTTGCGGCGCAGCCACTCCAGGGAGCGGTTGGCCCGGCGGAACCCGAGGGCCAGGAGCACGAAGGGGATCCCGAGCCCGGCGGAGTACAGGATCAGCAGCACGCCGCCCCACACGGGCGTGTCGCCGACGGCGGCGGTGGCCAGGATGGTGGCCAGGACGGGGCCGATGCAGGGAGCCCACCCGGCGGCGAAGGCCATGCCCATGGGGAAGGCCCAGGCCGTCCCCCTCGGCACCCGGGCCAGGTCGAGACGGCGCTCGCGCTGGAGGAACGGCAGCCGCAACAGGCCGATCGTCGACAGGCCCAGGACGATGATGAGGACGCCGAACACGCGTACGATCGGGCCCCTGCTGCTGAGGTAGGCGGCCCCCGCCACCTGGGCGGCGACGCCCAGGACGGTGAAGACGGTGGTGAACCCGCCCACGAACAGGAGGGCGGCCCGCAGCGTGACACCTCGGGCCTGCCGCTCGCCCAGCTCGGAGACGGGCAGGGCGGAGACGTAGGACAGGTAGCCGGGCAGGAGCGGCAGACAGCACGGCGAGCTGAACGACAGCACCCCGGCCACGACGGCCAGCACGGGGAGGGTCAGCGCTTCCAACGGTCCACCAAACGAGTCAACCGCAGCAGGTGTCGGTGAGGGCGTCGGCCCGCCAGGTACGGCGGGCCTCCACCGCCGCCAGCCCACCGATGACCAGGCCGGCCACCGGGTCGGCCCACCACCAGCCGAACCCGGCGTTCAGGCCCAGCCCGACCAGTACGACGGCCGACAGCAGGGCGCAGAGCATGGTCTGGTCGGCCTCCGACGCCGCCGCCTGCGACCCCAGCGCCGGCGCCAGGCGGCGCTTGGCCCGGGCCAGACCGGGCATGACGACGAGGGAGAGGCCGGCCATGGCGATCCCGACCGCGCTGGCCGACGGCCGCGACCCGCCGATGAGGTCGCGGCTGGCCTCCGTCCACACGTAGGCGGCGAGGACGGCGAAGCACACGGCGATGGCCCGGGTCGCCCGCCTGTCGCTCTCGGCCATGCAGCCGCCCCGGCGTTCCTGCCCCAGCCGCCAGGCCAGGATCAGCGACGCCGACACCTCGATGCCTGAGTCGAGCCCGAACCCGACCAGGCTCACAGATCCGGCCACCAGGCCGGCGGTGACGGCGACGACGCCCTCGATCACGTTCCACCCGATGGTGAACCGGTTGAGGAGCCGGGCCCGGCGCACCGCCAGCGGCCGGGCCCCCACCGGGACGGGGGGCAGGAGCGTCGTCATGGCGAGACGAGCGTGGCCAGCTCGCTGAGGGCGTCGCCCACGCGCAGGTCGCTCAGGCGGTACAGGACCCGCCGCCCCTCGGGCACGGTGTCGACCAGGCCGCAGCCCCGGAGGCACGCCAGGTGGTTGCTGACGTTGGCCCGGGTGGTGCCCAGCCACTCGGCCAGCTCGCCGGGGTACGCCGGCGCCTGGCACAGCCGCCCGAGGATGCGCCGCCGGGTGGGGTCGGCCAGAGCGGTGCCGAGGCGGCACAGCGGGTCGGAGGCGGCCTCCTCGGGGGTCATGACAAGATTGTACATCCTGCGCTGTACTCGGGGGCGGGGCATCATCGGCGGGTGCAGGCCCTCGGCCCCCGGTTGGTGATCGCCGGCACGTCGTCCGGCGTGGGGAAGACGACGGTGGCGGCCGGGCTCATGGCCGCCCTCCGGGCACGGGGAACGGTCGTCGGCGCAGCGAAGGTGGGGCCCGACTTCGTCGACCCCGGCTACCACGCCCTGGCCGCGGGGCGGCCGTCCCGGAACCTCGACCCGTGGATGTGCGGGCCGGAAGTCATCCCCGCACTTGCCGCCCGGGCGGCCGACGGCGCCGACGTCCTGGTCGTGGAGGGCGTGATGGGGCTGTTCGACGGCGCCGCCGACCCCGACGGCCCGGCGTCCAGCACCGCCCACGTGGCGACGCTCCTCGACGCCCCGGTGGTGCTGGTGGTCGACGCCGGGGCCATGAGCGGCTCCGTCGCCGCCCTGGTGCACGGCTTCGCCACCTTCGACCCGGCGGTCACCGTCGGGGGCGTGCTGCTCAACCGGGTGGGGAGCGACAGCCACGAAGCCATGCTCCGGGAGGCCCTGGCGCCGCTCGGCGTGCCGGTCCTGGGCGTCCTGCGTCGATCGCCGGAGCTGACGTGGACCGACCGTCACCTCGGCCTGGTCCCGGTGGTGGAGCGGCGCGCCGAGGTGGCCCGGTCGCTGGCGGCGCTGGCCGCAGTCGTGGACCGGTCCTGCGACCTCGAGGCGGTGACGGCACTGGCCCGGTCCGCCCCGCCCCGCCGCGTCG
>JALYGL010000154.1 GCA_030777125.1 Actinomycetota bacterium | reverse complement strand
ACGACCAGGGTGCCCTGGTGGCCATGCGGCTGGCCGTGGCCGAGCCCCGGGTCAAGAGCGTGGTGCTGGTGTCGGTGAACGGGCGCCCGCTGGTCGACTCCATCTCGGCCGAGCTGCTCCTGCGGGGTGGCGAGCAGGGACCGGCCCTGGTGTCGGAGTTCCGCGCCGCGGTGGACACGGTGATGCGCACGGGCACTCCGCCGCCGCAGGGCTCGTTGCCCACACAGTTCCGCGACATCTTCGCCCCTGGCCAGGGCGACTACCTGCGCCAGATCTTCGCCCTCGACCCGGTGGCGGAGGCCCAAGCCGTCCCGGTGCCGGCGCTCATGGTCCGTGGCGGTCAGGACGTCAGCATCACGGCCGCCGACGCCGACCGGCTCAGCGCCGTGCTCAAGCCCGGCTCCGAGGCCATGATCGGTTCGGGCGCCGACCACAACCTGGCCCTCGGCGTGAGCCACGCCGAGGTGGTGCACGAGGGCGTCACCGGCACCCGTCGCGACGCCGACCTGGTGGCCCGCATGTCGGCGTGGGTCGCCGGCCGCCTCGGGCTCTGAGGTCGGGCCCGCCCATCGCCCGGCGCGTCCGCCCCGAACTGCCAGTGTGGTGCCCGTGACCCGCAGGAGTTGGACGACGCCGGCCCGGCTGAGGGTGCGGCTGGCCCTCGTCGTCGTGGCCATGGCCCTGGTCGCGGCGGGGTGTTCGTCGGGCGGCGACGGCGGCGCCGACGCCGGCCTGGACGAGGAGCCGGCGAGGGCCGCGGTCCAAGACCTGCGGGTGGCGGTGGGCGACGATCCGTTCAACCCGACCGTCCCCGACATCGGCCTGCGGCTGAACGGGCCCAACCCCGGGATCTTCGAGAGGCTCACGACCCTCACCCCGACGTTCGGCGTGGCTCCCGGTCTGGCGACTCGGTGGGAGTCGCCATCGCCGACGGTGTGGCGGTTCACCCTGCGCCCGAACGTCCTCTTCCACGACGGCACGCCTCTCAACGGCGCGGCTGCGGCGGCTGCGCTCAACGTGCTGGCCGAACGTCAGACCCGGCCCAGGGGCGTGGAGCCCGGAGGCGCCAGAGCGGCGGGCGACCTGGCCGTGGAGATCACCCTGTCCATGCCCAACGCCCGGCTGCCGGAGCAGCTGGCCGCGCCCAACATGGGCTTGGCGTCACCCGGCACACGGCCCGGCGTCGGTGACTCGCCCGCCACCACGCCGACGGGGACGGGCCCGTTCACCTTCGTGTCGTACACGCCCGGGTCGGAGCTGAAGGTCAAGGCCAACGAGCGCTACTGGGGCGAGAAGCCGGCGCTGACCACCCTGACCTTCCGGTTCGGCCCTCCGCCGGACGCCAGCCGGCTCCTGGCCACGCGCCAGGTCGACGTCGTCGGCATGGTGCCCTACCAGCACCTGGCCGCTGTCTCCGGGCGGACCGACCGGCGGGTCTCGTCCCCGGCGGGCACGGCCGTGTACCTCCTGCTCAACACCGGCGGCATCGACGAGTTCACGACCCTCAAGGACGACAACGTCCGCAAGGCCGTCGTGCTTGCCCTCGACCGCAAGGCCCTGGCCGAGCAGGGCTTCGCCGAGCACGGCGACACCAGCGACACGCTGATACCGCCGCTGGTGATCGGCGAGGATGCGGCGGAGCGGGTCAACCCTCCCGCCCGCGACGTCCCCGAGTCGCGCCGGCTGCTGGACCAGGCCGGCTGGGCCCAAGGCCCCGACGGCATGCGGTCCCGCGACGGCAGGCGCCTGGTGTTGTCGGTGCTCCTGTCCCGCCCGGCCGACCATGAGCGCGCCGTCGAGGTCCTCCGGTCGCAACTGACCGAGGTCGGGATCGGCCTGCAGGTGCAGGAGGCACCCGAGGGCGTGTTCACCCAGGTCCGCCGGTCCGCATTCGACCTGTTCCTCGAGGCGCGCGGCCAGGACGACGCCAACCCGTGCGGTCTGTGCCGGCTGTTCAGCATCCGTCCGGGCGGGCAGCTCGACTACGCCACCGCGGTGGGGGGCGGGGCCAGGGCCGACGAGCTGTTCGACAGGGTGTTCGAGGCCCCGTCGGTCGACACCGCCCGGCGGCTGGCCGCCGACATGGTCAACCTGGTCACGGCCGAGCGGATGACGGCTGCGTCGATCGCCGTACTGCGCACCGAGTGGCTGGTCTCACCCCGGGTCCAGTCGTTCGACCCGGCCGCCTTCCCGGGCGACCAGCGCTGGAACACGGTCTGGCTCGGCGTGTGAGGCGGGCCGCCGGCCTGGCCCTCGTTCTCGTCGGCCTGGTCGCGGCCGTCGTCGGGCTGCAGGACCGCCCGGCCGCGATCCGGCCGCGACCCAACGTGATCGTCAACACCGACCGGCCGGGACTGAACGCCCACAACTCGCCAGCGGTGGCCCGCCACCCGTCACGGCCCGGGGTCGTGGCCGTGGCCGACCGCATCGACACCCCTCGGTTCGGGTGCTCGGTCGCCCTGTCGGCCACCGGCGGCGCCAGCTGGCGTTCGGTGCCGCTGCCCTTGGCGCCCGGGGCGCCGAACTGCTTCTCCCCCGACGTCGGATTCGACGCCGACGGTGAGCTGCTCGTGCTCTACACCGCCACCGGTGGGCGGTTCAACCAGCCACTCGGGGTGTGGCTGCAGCGGTACCGGGGCGACGTGGCCTCCGGGCTCCCGGTGCAAGTGGCCGGGCCGGTGGCCTTCCACGCCCGCCTGGGGGTGCGCGACCGGCGGGTCGCAGTCGTCTGGGTCCAGGCCACGCCCGGCGCGGCCGAGCGGCCGCTCGGCTGGGAGGCGGCACCCAGCCCGGTGATGCTGGCCCGGTCCGGCGACGGCGGCCGCACGTTCGGCCCACCCGTCACCGTCAGTGAGCCAGCCCGGCGCGTGGTGCAACCCCGTCTGGTGATGGGAGACGCCGACGAGGTGCTGGTCGGCGCCCTCGACCTCGGCGACGACGTCGACAACTACGAGGCCCGCCACATGGGTCAGGGCGGCCCGCCGCCGGAGGGGCGGTGGCGGGTGGTGGCGTGGCGGTCGACCGACGGCGGGGCCCACTTCGGGCCGGGCGCGGCCGTGTCCCTCGAGCCCCTCGTCATCCCGGGGCGCATCATCGTCAACCTCGCTCCGGCACCGAGCTTCGCCCGCGACCCTCGCACCGGCCGCGTCTACGCGACCTGGGACGCGGGGCTGGGCGACGGCCGCGACGTGTTCCTGGCCCGTTCCGACGACGGGGGGGTCACGTGGTCGGGCGCGGCCCGGGTGGCGCCCGGGCCACGAGCGCAATTCCTGCCGGCCGTCGACGTCGCGCCCGACGGCCGGGTCGACGTGCTGTTCTACGACCGGCGCCGCGACCCGGGCGACGTCATGGCCGAAGCCGTGCTGGCCACGTCCGACGACGGCGGCTCGACGTTCCGTGCCGCCACGGTGTCGGACCGCAGCTTCGACTCCCGGATCGGCTTCGGCAGCTTCCAGGGGATCCCCCTGTTGGGCAGCCAGGTGGCGGTCACGTCCGGTGTCGATGGCGCTCTGGCCTTCTGGGCCGACACCAGCGCGGGCAACGAGACGACCAACATCCAGGACCTGGCGTCGGCGTCCGTCGACATCGACGGCGCCCGGGGCCCCCGGTGGGCCCTGGTGGCTGCGGCGGTGGCCGTCGTCGTCGCCGGCGTGGCCCTGGCCGTCAACGGGCGTAGGGCCGGCTGACCCCTAGCGGTTCTCGGCCACCTCGGCGTCGGCGCCCGGCTCGGGGGCGGTGGCCGACCAATAGGCCGTGGCCCACAGCAGGCCCAGGCCGAACACGGCCAGGGCGGACGAGGTGTGGAAGACGGTGCCGCCCCACGGCGCCTCGTCGCGAGTGGCCTGCATCACCAGGGGGACATGGGTGGCGAACATGAACAGGCCGGCCAGCAGCACGACCAGTCCGGCGACGAACAGGAACGGACCCGGCTTGGGCGACCGCCGGGCCACCGCCAACGAGACGACCGAGACCAGCACCACCACGACGCCGGGGACGACATGGTCGACGAACTCGACCCCGTCCTCGGTGAGCAGCCCGGTGTCGACGAACCGGGGGAGCGCACCCCACAGCCCGACGACCACGCCGAGCAGGGGGAGCACCGGCACCGACCGGGTGGCCGGCGCCTCGTCTGCCGCGCCCGCCATCGGCGACTAGTTGGTGGAGGGCATTAGGCCGCGGGCCAGCCCGACCAGCGCCACCACGGCCGGGGCCTCGGGGGCCAGGTCGATGGGCGCCACCCCCTTGCGGTCGGCCTCCACGATCTTGGGGTCGTCGGGCACGGCGACCACTTCGACGTCGGGGAACGCGGCCCTCACCGTCTCCAGGTCGGAGTCGGACCGGATGCGGTTGGCCACCACCACGATGCGGCCCACGTGGCGGTCCTTGGCCAGCTGGACGGCCCGCTGGCCGACCTCGAGCGACTTGGGCGTCGCTTCGGTGACGACCAGGACGGTGTCGACGCGTTGCTCTTCCAGGCGGGTCAGGGTGCCCACGCCGGCTTCGAAATCGGCGACGACCACCTCATCCGGGAACTCCACGGAGCCGAGCAACTGCTCGGGCGACAGGCCACATCAGAGTCAGCCGGGTTCGGGGTTCTCGATCCGGCTCACCACCGCCAGCCGCACCCCGTCGGGACCGTCGGACCCGTAGCGCTGGAGCAGGGTGTCCCAGGTGGGGGCGTGCTCCTCGCCGCCCTCGTCGAGGGACTCACGCATGGAGACCAGCCGCTCCGTCTCCTCGTCGCCCACGCCCAGGGAGATGCCCAGGTTGGGGTTGGAGTCGCAGTCGAGGGCGACCACGGGAAGGCCCTCGCGGGCCAGCGTGCGCGCCACCACCGACGAGGTGGTGGTCTTTCCGGAGCCGCCCTTGCCCACGACTGCCAGCTTCATCGCACTCGCTCCTCGCTCAGCCGTTCCACCAGGGATTCTACCGCCCGTACCGCCGCGCAGTCCGGGGCGTCGTCGAGGGGCGCCCGCATCCGGCGTTCGGCCTCGGCCAGGGCCTCGTCCCACGGGACCTCGGCCACGACGTCGAGCCCCGTGCCCCGGGCGATCATCTCCACGTCGCCCGGCTGCCGCACCTTGCTGGCCACCGCCACCACCCGCTTGGGCGTGTCGGAGTCCAGAGTGGCCATGCGGGCCAGACGCCGGCCCGACAGCAGCGACTTGGCCGTCGGCTCCACGACCACCAGGACCGTGCGGGCGAAGTTGCCCCAGCCGGTGAACGCCTGGCGGGTGCCGCCCGGGAGGTCGCCGACGACGTTCCAGCGGTCGTCGGGGAGGGCGTTGACGATGAACCGGAAGGCCACCTGGGACCGGAACAGAGCGCGGGCGTCGCCGCGGATCTTGCCGAACTGCAGGAACCGGACCCCGTCGGGGGCCTCCACCGACCAGCGTTCCACCGCGTCGGTGGGGTCGAGGTCGGGTCGCAGCCGCCAGCGGGGCCCCTCCTCCCCCTCCTTGCGCTCGACGATGGCGTCGTCGGG
>JALYGL010000153.1 GCA_030777125.1 Actinomycetota bacterium | reverse complement strand
GCGCCAGCAGGACCGACAGGGTGTCGCCGTCGAGGATGCCGCTCTCGGTCAGGCGAGCCCGGGCCTGGTAGGCCTGGAGGGCGGAGGTGGTGAGATCGTCCCATGCGCCGCTGGCCGGCACCGGGTGCCCGAGCTTGGTGAGCTGGGCCTGCAGCGCCCGCACCTGGTCGCTGCGGAGCTCGGTGGGCGCCTTGGCCTCCCAGCGGAACTCCGGCGCCGTCTCGATCGCCTCCCAGATCGCCTCGGTGGCGTGCTGCCACGACCAGAACGACGCGCCCACCGCCCCCACCTGTTGAGCGGCGCTGAGGAAGCGCTGGATCTCCTCGGGGGGAGGGGGCCCCGGCCGGCCGCCTTCTCGAGCGCCGTCGTAGGCCTGGCCGATGGGGACCACCGGCTTGCCGAACTGTGAGAGGTAGCTGACGTCGTTGATCACGTCGGTATCGGGCTGGCGGTTGAGCCAGTAGGTCATGGGGGCCACGGCGTCGTAGGGCGGGATGATCGCGTGGTAGGGGTAGTCGGCCTGGCGCTTGGGCGAGGGCCTCGGCACCACCGCCACCAGGGGATAGGTCGGCCCGACGGCGGCTCGGAGACGTTCGCCGTAGGCGGCTGCCCCCTCGGCGCTCAGGTTGGTCCCCTCAGCCGGCGTCTCGATGTCGGCGGCGAAGCCGTCGATGCGGTCGCCGCTCGGGGTGGTGTAGGCGATGGCGGCCAGAGACCGGGCCACGTCGGCGTCGACGTCGTCGAGGTAGGGGAAGTCCCAGCCGTAAACCCGGACGCCGGCAGCGTGGGCCTTGGGCAGCAGCTCGTCCATGTACTGCTGGGCGTAGAAGCCCTGGCGTGACGATCCGGTGCGGACGTAGACGTGGGTGAGGCCCACCTTCTTGGCCCTGGTGACCAAGGCGTCGACATCGCCACCCTCGACCTCCTGGGGGAGATACAGCCACATCCCCCTGCCCAGAGGCAGGGCGCCGGTGTCGCTGGGCACGACGACGGTGGGCTCGGCCGTCGTCGCCGGCCACGGGGTGCGGCTGACCCGGCTGAGCTGGGCGCCGCCGAGCGCCCCACCCGGGAGGGGAGCGACCGCCTCGTTGTTCATGGGCTTGGCCGGCACCGCGATCCGGTGCAGACCGTGCTCGACGTCCTCGCCCGGGCCCCGGCCCTCCACCGGCGCCGGAGGGGCTCCTTCGTCGTCGTCGTGGTCGTCGTCGGAGCTCTTCCGGCCGAGGGGAGGGAACACCGCCACCGGGCTCTCGACACCCAGCACCTCGGCCACCGCGCCCCGTTGCAGGGTGGCGGTGGGAGACCCCCGCAGCTCGGCCAGGGCCACCAGCCCCAGGGTCGACACGGTGGTGGACGCGAGCATGACCCCGGCCGCGGTCAGGGCCCGGTTGGCCCGGGTGAGTGGTCCGATTGGCGGGGGCGCCCCGCCGGCCAGCTCCGCTGCCGTGGCCATCGTCGCCCCGGCTGCCGCCAGGCGCGCCAAGGATGGGAACGTCGGTGCCATCACCTGCTCCGCCTCTCAGTACCGTTGGTGGTCCGTGAGTGACGGAGGGTGGGAAAAGCGGCAGCTCGTCGCTCGGTCGGGCATTGTGACAGGGCCAGATCCCCCTGTCAGCCCAAAACCGAAATTTTCTTCCCGAGAGCGAAGATCTCAAACTCGATCCGTGAGGATCGTCCGCTTCACCTCCTGGATGGCCTCGGTGACCTTGATCCCCCGGGGGCAGGCGTTGGTGCAGTTGAACGCCGTGCGGCACCGCCACACCCCTGAGCGGTCGGCCAGGACCTCGAGACGGTCGGGGGTGGCCGTGTCCCGGGAGTCGAAGATGAAGCGGTGGGCCTGGACGATGGCGGCCGGACCGACGTAGCTGCCGTTGCTCCAGAACACCGGGCACGAGGTGGTGCAGGCGGCGCAGAGGATGCACTTGGTGGTGTCGTCGAAGCGGGCTCGCTGCTCGGGACTCTGGCGGCGCTCGGTGTAGCCCGGGTCGCCGTCCGCCGCCACCAGCCAGGGGAGCACCGAGCGGTACTGGGCGAAGAACGGCTGCGTGTCGACCACCAGGTCCTTCACTACCGGGAGGCCCCGGATGGCCTCGACGGTCACGTCGGTGCCGGTGGCGCTGAGCAGCACCTGGCACGCCAGCCCGTTGGCGCCGTTGATCACCATGGCGTCCGAGCCGCACACCCCGTGGGCACACGACCGGCGGAAGCTGAGCGACCCGTCCTGGTGCCACTTGGCCTGGTGGAGCACGTCGAGCACCCGGTCGGTGGGCTCCATGCCCTCCACGGTGAACACCTGCCAGTGGGGCTTGCGATCGACCTCGGGGTTGTAGCGCTTCACCCGGAGGGTGACGGTGAGCGGTTCGGAGGGCACCCTCCAAGTGTGGAGGCTCCGAACCGCTGAGCCGTGTCGAGACTCCACATTCGGTTCAGTACTTGCGCTCCATGGGCTGGTAGAGCCCGCCGTCGACCGCCTTGTACGAGAGGCGCACCGAACCGTCCACATCGCGGTGGGCCAGGGTGTGGCGCATCCAGTTGGCGTCGTCCCTGGTGGGGTGGTCGTCGCGGAAGTGCGCCCCCCGGCTCTCGGTGCGGGCCTGGGCCGACACCACCAGCGCCTCGGCCAGCTCGATCAGGTAGCCGAGCTCGAGCGCCTCGGTGAGGTCGTAGTTGAACACCGCCCCCTTGTCGTCGATGGCCACGTCGCCGTACCGTCCGCGGAGCTCGTGGAGGTGGGCGCGGGCCTTGGCCAGGCTCTCCTTGGTGCGGAACACCGACGCCTCCAGCATCATTCGCTCCTGCAGCTGCTGGCGGACCAC
>JALYGL010000152.1 GCA_030777125.1 Actinomycetota bacterium | reverse complement strand
GCCGCGGCCCGGGCCGCGGGGGCGACGGCGATGATCGACGTCTCCGACGGCCTGGCCGCCGAGATCCACCATCTGGCCGACGCCTCCGGGGTCGGCGTGGTGGTCGACCGGGTACCGGTGGCCATCGGCGTGTCCCGGGTGAGCGACGACCCCGAGAGCATGGCGCTGGGCGGAGGCGAGGACTATGAGCTCGTCTTCACCGCCTCCGACCCGAGGCGGGTGGAGACCGTCTTCGCCGAGATGGGCCTGGGCGTGCCCCTGTGGATCGGCCGGTGCACCGACGACCCGGCCGAGCGCCGCCTACGCGACGCCGAACTACCGGTGCTGGGCTGGGAGCACGGGTGACGGGGCATGCCCGCCGGCCGGTGGCGCTCACCATCGCCGGATCGGACTCAGGAGGCGGCGCCGGTATCGTCGCCGACCTCAAGACGTTCGAAGCCCACGGCGTCTGGGGGACGGCGGCCCTGGTGGCGGTGACGGCTCAGAACACCCTGGGCGTGCAGGCCTTCGACGCCGTCACCCCGGAGCTGGTGCGGGCCCAGATCACGTCCGTGGTGGGCGACCTCGGCGTGGACGCGGCCAAGACCGGCATGCTGGCTTCGGCCGAGATCGTCGAGTCGGTGGCGGCCACGGTGAAGGAGTTCGGGGTCGGGCCGCTCGTCGTCGACCCGGTGTTCGTCTCCAAGCACGGCGACACCCTGCTGGCCGACGACGCCGTCGGTGCTCTGCGCCACCGGCTCCTGCCCCTGGCCACGGTCGTGACGCCCAACCTGCCCGAGGCCGCCGCCCTCGCCGGGTTCGAGGTGGCCGACCGCCGGGCCATGGAGAGGGCGGCCCGGGCGCTGTCGGAGCTGGGCCCCGAGGTCGTGCTGGTGAAGGGCGGCCACCTCGGTGACGGTGGATCGTCGCCCGACTGCCTGTTGGTCGCCGGTGAGGACCCGGTGTGGCTCGACGGCGCCCGCATCCCCGGCCGCCACACCCACGGCACCGGATGTGTGCTGTCCGCCGCCATCTGCGCCGAGCTGGCCCGCGGCATGGAACCGGCCGACGCCTGCGTCGCCGCCAAGCGGTTCGTGGAGAAGGCCATCGCCGCAGGGGTGGCCGTGGGCTCCGGCGTGGGCCCGGTCGATCCCGGCTGGGCCCGAGCGGCCCCCTGAGCGGCGAATAGCCGGCGACCCGGGTCCGAGCGGCGCTCTGAGCGGGCTATATAGCCCGCGACCCTGGGGTAGGTTCGGCCGAGGTGGACGGCGACCGTCTCGACGACTCCGAGGTGTCGCTCGTGCTGCGTCGGGCGGCCGAGCTCGACAACCAGCGGGTTCCCGGGCGGGAGGTCGACCTGGCCGCGGTGGAGGACGCGGCTGCCGAGGTCGGTCTCTCTCGTGACGCGGTGCGACAGGCGGTGGCCGAGTTGCGGGCCGGCGCCCTGGGCGGCGCCCGCAACAGGCCCGGCGGCCGGGTCCTCGGCCCGCCGACCCTCACCGTGGTGCGCACCGTCCCCGGACCGGCTTCGGAGGTGCGCTCGTGGGTGCACGACTTCCTCGCCGGGCAGCTGTTCTGCCTGCGGCGCGACCGGGACGGCCGCAGCCTGTGGGAGCGGCGCGACGACGTGGCCGCCAAGGTGCGCCGGGGCGTCGACGCGTTACGCGAGCACCGCCTGGTGCTGCCCGACGTGCATCGGATCGAAGCCGTGGTGGTGGCCGGGCCCGGCGGTGGTGACCTGGCCGTCGTCCGCCTGGAGCTCGACGTCCGCCATGCCCGGCGGTCGCAGGCTGCCATGGTGGCGTCGGGTGGCGTCGTGGGAGCGGCCGTCGTGGGCGGGACGCTGCTGGCTGCCGGCCTGGACCCGGCCCTGCTGTTCACCGCTCCCCTCGGGGGCGGGGTCGCGGCCGCCGGCCACGGGGTGGGCTCGTGGCTCTACCGCCGGCAGGTGGGGGAGCTCAGCCTGGCGGCCGAAGGGGTGCTCGACCGCCTGGAGAGCCGGACTCCGGTCGGTCGCCCGCTCAGAGGGCCGCTCGGGCCCGGTCGCCCGCTCACAGGGCCGCTCGGGCCCTAGCGGCCCGCCTTCACGATCTTTCCGGCCTTGATACACGACGTGCACACGTTCAGGCGCTTGGCGGCGCCGTTCACCAGGGTGCGGACGCGCTGGATGTTGGGGTTCCAACGACGGTTCGTGCGGCGGTGGGAGTGGCTGATGCTCTTCCCGAACGAAGGGTGCTTGCCGCACACCTGACATACAGAAGACATCGGGCCAACCTACCAGCCACGCCTGTTCAGCCTGCCAGAAGGGCCGCTCGGGCCCTGGCGTCCCGCTCAGAGGGCCGCTCGGGCCCTGGCCCATCTACTATCCGCACCCGTGGCAGAGGCACTGGCCCGGCTGGGGCCCGAGGAGCTGGGGGCGGCGGTGCGGGCCTTCCGCGATTGCCTTCGGCGGCACCAGGAGCGGCTGAACCGCCTCAACGTCTACCCCGTCCCCGACGGCGACACCGGCACGAACATGGCCCTCACCCTCGAGTCGGTGGTCGCCGAGCTCGACGGAGCATCGGACATGGCCGGCTGCTGTGCCGCCGTCATACACGGCTCCCTCATGGGGGCGAGAGGCAACTCGGGCGTGATCCTGTCCCAGATCCTGCGCGGCATCGGCGACCGGCTCAAGGAGGACGACGCCGCCGGCCCCGAGGCCGTCGCCGAGGCCCTGACCGCGGGGAGCGCGGCGGCGTACAAGGCGGTCATGAAGCCGGTGGAGGGGACCATCCTCACCGTCGCCCGCGACGCGGCCGAGGCCGCGTCCGGCGCGTCCGGCGGGTCGCTCCTCGAGGTCCTGGAGGCGGCCGCCGCCGCGGCCCGGGCGTCGGTGACCCGCACGCCGGAGCTGTTGCCCGTGCTCGCCGCCGCCGGTGTGGTCGACGCGGGCGGGGCCGGCTTCGTCCTGCTCCTCGACGCCCTCCTCCACGTGGTGGACGGCCGACCCCTGCCGGAACCACCCGACACCCCGGCGCTCTCGACCGCCGCACCCCGGGCCGCCACCGAACGGGCCGAGGAGGAGGTCGGGGCCGACGGCGGGAGGTACGAGGTCATGTACCTGCTGGACGCCCCCGACGACCGCATCGACGGGTTCAAGGCGGCGTGGGAGCCGATCGGCGACTCCATCGTCGTGGTCGGTGGCGACGGGCTGTGGAACTGCCACATCCACACCGACGACATCGGCGCCGCGGTGGAGGCCGCCCTCGACGCCGGCCGGCCCCGCCAGATCCGGGTGACCGACCTGGCCAACCAGATTCAGGAGGAGCGGTGGGTGCGCCAGGGCCTTCCCGGGCCGCCAGAGCCCGAGGCACGCCCGCACACCGCCACCGCGGTGGTGGCTGTGGCCGCCGGCAAAGGCGTGGCCGACGCCCTGCGTTCGCTCGGTGCCCAGGAGGTGGTGGCCGGAGGACAGTCGGCCAACCCGTCCACCCGCGAGATCCTCGAGGCGGTGGAGGCCACCGCGGCCGACGGTGTGATCGTCCTGCCGAACAACAAGAACGTCGTGCCGGTGGCCGAGGGCGTCCCCGAGCTGGCCACCCGGCCGGTGCAGGTGGTGCCCACCACCGGCTTGGTCGGCGGGCTGGCCGCCCTGGTGGCGTACGACCCGCACGCCAGCATGGAGGTCAACGCCGCGGCCATGGCCGAGGCCGCCGAACACGTCGTCTCCGGCGAGGTGACCCGGGCCGTGCGCGCCGCCTCGACCCCGGTCGGCGACGTCCGGGAGGGTGACTGGCTGGGCCTGGCCGGCGACGCCATCGTGCTCGTCCGGCCCGACCTGGCCGGAGCGGCCACCGCCCTCCTCGACCGGCTGGTCACCGAGGCCCACGAGCTGGTGACGGTGATCGAGGGCCAGGCGGCCTCGGCCGAGGTCACCGACGCCGTCTCGCGGTGGCTGGCGGACGAGCGGCCGGGGGTGGAGGTCCAGGTCCACGCCTGGGGGCACCCCCACGCCGCCTACGTCTTCAGCATCGAGTGACGGCCTGCGTGGCCCGAACGCAGTGACCGTGGCCGGGCGGCGGCTCAGCCAGCTGGCCGCCATCCCCGTCGCCGAGCTCCGCGGGGTGGGGGCCAAGAGGGCCGAGGCCCTGGCCGCCATGGACATCACGACCGTCCTCGACCTGCTCACCCACTATCCCCGCCGCTACCTCGACCGGACCCGTCAGGCCGCCATCGCCGACTTGAAGGTGGGGGAGGAGGCGCTGGTGCTGGCCACGGTCAAGCGGGTCCAGGCCCGGCGCACCCGCCAGCGCCGCACCATGGTCGAGGTCGACGTGTTCGACGGCTCCAGCTACCTGCACTGCGTCTTCTTCAACCAGCCCTGGCGAGCCAAGCAGCTGAGCGCGGGCACCCAGGCCGTCTTCTTCGGAAAGTTGGAGACCTACCGCGGGCGCCGACAGATGAGCAACCCCGTGGTCGACCTGGTCGGCGACCGCACCGGGCGCATCGTCCCCATCTACCCGCAGTCCGACAAGGCCGGTCTCAGCACCTGGGAGCTCGCCGGCTTCGTGGAGGAGGCGCTGGCCCGGGCCGGCCCCTTCGCCGACCCACTGCCCGCGGAGTGGCGGGACCGCCTCGACGTGGCCGACCGGACATGGGCGTTCCGCTCCATCCACAACCCCGACTCCATGGGCGCGGCCCAGACCGCCCGCCGCCGGCTGGTGCTGGACGAGCTGCTGCGTATGCAGCTGGCCCTGGTGATGCGCAAGCGGGCCATCGAGCGGGAGTCCAAGGGGATCCGCCACGTCGTCGACGGCCAGCTCGTGCCCCGGTTCCACGGCCGCCTCCCGTTCGCCCTGACCGACGCCCAGCGGCGGGCCATCGACGAGATCGCCGCCGACCTGGCCGGGCCCCACCCGATGCACCGCCTGCTGCAGGGCGACGTGGGCAGCGGCAAGACGGTGGTGGCGGTGACGGCCCTGCTCATGGGGGTCCAGGGCGGCTACCAGGGGGCGCTGATGGCCCCCACCGAGGTCCTGGCCGAGCAGCACGACGTGAGCGTCCGCCACCTGCTCGGGCACCTCGACGTGCCGGACCCGGCCACCCTCACGGGCGACCGGCCCCTGCGCGTGGAGCTCATGACCAACCGGACGACGGCGGCCGAGCGGTCCCGCATCCTGGCCCGCCTGGCCGACGGCGGCGTCGACCTCCTCATCGGCACCCACGCCCTGCTCGAGGAGAAGGTGGCGTTCGCCGCCCTGGGGGTGGTGGTCATCGACGAGCAGCACCGCTTCGGGGTGGAGCAGCGTGCCGCCCTCCGGGGGAAGGGGGACGACCCCGACGTGCTGGTCATGACCGCCACCCCCATCCCCCGCACCGCGGCAATGACCGTCTACGGGGACCTCGACGTGACCGTGCTGGGGGAGATGCCGCCCGGGCGGACGCCGATCACCACCACCTGGGCGCGGGGTGAGCTGGAGGAGGCCGAGGCCTATCGCCGGGTGGTCGACGAGGTCGGCGCCGGTCACCAGGCCTACGTGGTCTGCCCGCTGGTGGACGAGTCCGAGAAGGTGCAGGCCCGCTCGGCCAAGGACGAGTTCGAGCGGCTGTCGACGCAGGTGTGGCCCGACCTTCGGCTCGGCCTGCTCCACGGGCAGATGCCGTCGAAGGAGAAGGAGGCGGTCATGTCGAGCTTTCGGAGCGGCGGCCTCGACGTCCTGGTCGCCACGACCGTCATCGAAGTGGGGGTCGACGTGCCCAACGCCACGGTCATGCTCATCGAGGACGCCGACCGCTTCGGCATGGCCCAGCTCCACCAGCTGCGGGGCCGGGTGGGCCGAGGCGGCGGCCGGGCGTGGTGCTACCTGCTGGGCGAGGCCACCACCCCGGAGTCCGAGGCCAGGCTGAGCGCCCTGGAGCGCACCACCGACGGCTTCGAGCTGGCCGAGGTCGACCTCGACATCCGGGGCGAGGGGACGGTCCTCGGCACCCGGCAGAAGGGGCACAGCGACCTGAAGCTCGCTTCCCTGCGACGGGACCGGGAGTGGGTGGCCCGGGCCCGGGAGGTGGCCTTCGCCCTGGTCGACGCCGATCCCGCGCTGGCCCGGCACGCCCTCCTCCGGGAGGAGATGGGCCTGCTCCTGGACCCGGCCGAAGCCGAGTTCCTGTTCAAGAGCTGACCAGAAGCGAAACCGCAGGTCAGACGGCGTGGACCCCGGGCGCTGTCCGCGAGGTGTCCGCAGGAACCGCGGGCCGTGCACGGTGGGCACGTGTACGACAGGCTCCGCCGCAGTACCGAGCGTCTGAACGTGACGGGTAGAAGCGTGGCCCGCACGCGGCGCAGATGTGCTGCGCCCCTTGCGCCTGGAGCTCTACGAAGGTAACGAACCGCGCCAACTCGGCCATGTGCTGCCTGAGGAGCGGGAGGACCTCCCCGAACACTTCCGGGGGCGCCTGCTCCATCTCCTCATGAAATCTGAAGAGGTCGGAGCATGCGTCCCGGATGCCGTCGGCTGCCGCTCTGATAATCCGATCGGGGTCGAGATGGGGAGTACCCCGAAGATGGTCTGGACGGGTAGACCGGCTCATGCTGTGACGCTAGTACCCGTTACGGCTGTAACACCTTCAGCCGTTACAGCCGGCGCCAGGGCGGCGTCGAGCACGGCCCGGGCGACCTCTTCGTCCGCGGGCATCAGGTGGGCGTAGGTCGAGAGCGTGATCGTCGGGCTGGCGTGACCGAGCCAGTCGGCGACTGCACCCGGTGGTCGTCACCGCCCTGTCAACCCTGTCGCGGAGTGGCGACTACGTGTTCCCCGGCCGCTTCGGCGGGCCGGTGACCCCCGCGACCATCTGGGATTGGATCCGCTACGTCGCCGACGACGCCGGTCTCGGCAAGGTCCCACCCCATGTGCTGCGTCACCTCTGCCTAGCCACCCAGAACGACGCCACCGGCGACCTGCGAACGGTGCAGCACTTCGCCGGTCACTCCAACCCTCAGACGACCAGCGGCTACACGCGGTCCACGAATCGCCGACTCCGAGCCGCGGTGTTGGCGATCGACTACTGACAGGACCACGCGATGACCACGCTCGTTAGAGCCGCTGGAGGGCCTCGGCGGGGCCTTTGGTGCGCCGCTAGCTCGGAGCGGAAAGCGGCCTCCCCGTGCAGACCGACTGCACGTTGCCGCTCGGCGTTGTAATGGTCTTCCCGGTGCCGATTCTTATGCCTTGGCCGGTGTCACGGAAGCAGACGAACTCTCCCATCGTTGCTCCACCGCCTTCGCCCTGACCGACAGCGAACGCCGGGGGCGCGGACACCCACATCGTTGCTGCCGCACCAGCTCCCGCCAGAAGCAGTCCTAGTCGCCGTCTCCGCATGCGTCCTCCGATTCGGTAGGGCCTGAACGTAGACCGCGGCCCTACCTGATCGCGGAAGGCGCGAAATTGCCGCGTTGGTGCGTCACGCAGAGGTACTTGCCGACCGTGGTGAACGACCTCCGGAGCGCGATGGGCGGCCGGAAGCACCGCTAGGGGGAGGCGTCCCCCACTCGAAGATGGGGGGCACCCCCGGTAGCAGCAAGGTCACCTCGGCGGGAAGATCGGAGCGCATCCACCGTCGGGTGCACAAAACCAAGAGCGACAGGCCAGGTCCGAACGAAGGGAAGCGGACCTGGCCTGTCGTCGTTCTCGAGGGGGAAGCACCCCCCCGTCGGCGGCAAGGGTGCTACTTGTTAGAGAACCTGCAGCCCATTAGCGGTCACCCTGACTT
>JALYGL010000151.1 GCA_030777125.1 Actinomycetota bacterium | reverse complement strand
CCCGACGACGGTGGGGACGACCTGGAGGAGCCGCCGGGCGACGTACCGCGCGCTCACGTCCTACACGACGCGCCCTCTGCGAACAGCCCCGTGTTCTGGAAGTTGAAGCCGGTGCACGCGGCGTTGTGGGCCCGGGTGTTCTCCGTCTCCGCCAGCCACCAGTAGGGCAGGTCGCGCACCGCCAGCTCCTGGATCTGGCGGAAGATGGGCGTGCGCCGCTCCTGGACCGTCTCGGTCGTGGACTGGTCCCAGAGGCGGTCCATCTCCGGGTTGCTGTAGCCGGCGCCGTTGCTGAAGGCCGTGCTGCTGATCTGGCTGGAGTGGTACTGGCGGCGGACGCCGATCTGGGGGTCGGCCTCGTTGCAGTAGGAGATGATGGCGGTGTCGAAGGCCCGGTCGGCGAAGACGGTCTTCGACAGGGTGGGGTTGTCCATCTGCTTGGGGACGACGTTGACGCCGACCTCCCGGAGCTGGCCCCTCAGGGCCTGGGCGTAGTCGGCCTGCTGGCCGGTGAAGTGGTCCATGTCGATGGTCAGCTCGGTGCCGTCGGGGACGCCTTGCACCCCCCGGGCGACTCGCGTCTGGCCGCCCTCCAGCCTCCATCCGGCCTGGTCGAGCAGCTGGCGCGACCGGGCCAGGTCGAAGTTGGGCAGGTTCAGTCCCGGGGCGGCGGCGACGGTGAGGGCGCTGTGGATCGGCTTCGGCGCCACCTGCCCCTGCCCGAACAGGATCTGGTCGGCCGCCTGCTGGCGGTTGACGCCCGCGGCGATGGCCTGGCGGACGCGCAGGTCGGTCAGGATCGGCGGCCGGTCGGCGGGGGGGCGCAGGTTGAACGCCAGTGTGAGCACGCAGTTGCCCCCGCCCGGGCCCCGCGCCACGTCGGTGAGCCCCACGTTGCGGTCGGTCCGGAGGCCGGCCAGCTCGGGGCCGGGGGTGGTCCAGAGCCAGTCGACCTCACCGGCCTTGAGGGCCGTCACCTGGGTGCCCCGGTCCGGGATCACCCGCTGCACCAGCTCGTCGAGGTAGGGCAGGCCCGGCCGGAAGTAGTCGGGGTTCCGGGCCAGGCGGATCTCCTGGTTGGTGTACGAGGTGAGCTTGAACGGGCCGGTGCCGACGGGCGTGTTGTTGGCCGGGCAGCCCGGGACCGTGGCCAGGTCGGCGCAGCCCTCGTAGACGTGCCTGGGGATGATCGGCGCCTCGGTCACGTTCAGCTGCTGGAGCAGCGGGGCGTAGGGCTGGGCGAAGCGGAACACCACCGTGCGCGGGTCGGGCGTCTCGATGGTGGGCTGGGCCGAGCCCAGCGACGCCCGCGTCCGGGCGTGCAGCGGGAGGAGGGCCTTCTCGAAGGAGAACTTCACGTCGTCGGCGGTGAAGGGGCGCCCGTCGTGCCACCTGACGCCGTCGCGCAGAGTGAAGACGTACTGGGCGCCGCCGCCTTCGATCCGCCAGCTCTCGGCCAGCTCCGGGGTCGGCCTGCCTTCGTTGTCGAGGCCCACCAGCCCGTTGAACATGGGCTCGGCCGCATTGTGTACGGCGCCGTTCGACGTCACCGCCGGGTTGAGGTTGCCCGGATCGGATTCCAGGGCCACCACGAGGGTCCCGCCCCGGGTGGGCTCGGCGGCCGTCGTCGGCGTCGCCTGACCGGCCTCGCCGCCGTTGTCGTCGTCGCCTCCGCAGGCGGTGGCCACCAGAGCCAACGCCACGAACAGTGTCACCAGCCGCTTGTGCATCCCAGCCCCCTGGTCGTTCATATGTCGGACATATGTCGGAAACGCGCAGTGTACCGATCGTCACCACAGGACGCCCTGGAGGTCGCGCACCAGGCGGGGGACGCCGGCCCACGGCAGGTTGTCCATGAACACCCACGCTCGGCGGTGGATGGCGCTCGGCCCCCACCAGGCCAGCGCAGCCTTGTGGCGAGGGCACGGGTAGCCCTTGTTCAGGTCGAAGTCGTACACCGGGAAGTGCTCGGCCTCCGCCCGCATGATGCGGTCGCGCGTGACCTTGGCCAGGACCGAGGCGGTGGCGATGGACAGGCACGAGGCGTCGCCTCGGACGATACGGCGGACACCGCCGCCGCCGACGAAGTCCCAGCTGCCGTCCACCAGCACCGCGTCGGGCCGGACGCCGAGCCCCTCGATGGCCCGGCGGGCGGCCAGCCGCTGGGCCGCGGACATCCCGAGGTCGTCGCACTCCTGCTGGCTGGCGTGGCCCACGGCCCAGGCCGCGCACCAGCCCGTCAGCCGCGGGAACAGCCGCTCACGCTCGTCCTCGGTGAGCATCTTGGAGTCGCGGACCTTGTAGACACGTCGGTCGGGCGGCAGCACGGCGGCACCGACCGAGATGGGGCCGGCCCACGACCCGCGTCCGACCTCGTCCACGCCGACCACGACCTGGTGGCCGTCGGCCCACAGCGACCGCTCCACGGCCAGGCTGGGCACCGTCCTCGCCGGCATCCACCGAACCCTACCGGCGGGCGGTCTCCTGGCCGAGCCACCGCACGTACGCCTCGCTCCCCCGAACCACGGGCACGGCCAGGATCTCGGGGACGTCGTAGGAGTGGACGGCGCGGATGGCGGCCTCCACCTCGTCGTAGCGGTCGGCCGTGGTCTTGGCCACGCACACCCACTCGGTGGCCGTCTCCACCGCGCCGTCCCACCAGTAGCGGCTCTCCATGGGCCCCACGATCTGGACGCACGCGGCCAGGCGCCCGTCGACGAGGGCCCGGGCCACCCCCTCGGCCTCCTCCTTGGTGGCCGCCGTGGTCGTCACCTGAAGGAGCCCTTCGGGCGCCGCTTCCCGCTCCGAGGGCCGCTCGGGCGCCGTGCCGCTCAGCGGGCCACCGCTTCGAGGCGGGCGACGTGGGAACCCAGGCCGTCGCCCACAGCGGCGAACAGGGCGGCCGCCTCGGCGTCGTCGGTGGCGGTCGGGAACAGGTTCCGGGCATGGCGCCCGGCGACGCTCGTCACCCCCTCGAGCAAGGAACCGCCCAGGGCCCGGGTCCGGGCGGCGAGGGCCTGCGCCCATCCGCTCGGCTCGGAGAAGAGGACGTCGACCTGGGCATGCAGGGGGTGGTCCTGGGGCACGGCGTGGTGGGCCTGCTTGACCTCGAGGACCAGGTCGATCAGCTCGTCGATCATCGCCTGAAGCTCGGCGACGACCTGGGAGGCGGGCGCCACGGCGATCACGCTACCCCCGGTCCGACCCGGCGGAGACGTCTGCGGCACGCTCATCCGGCCGTCGCTCGGCGCCGAAGAGCCTTCGACCCGTCGAAGGAGCGCACGATGAAGAAGTCCTACTTGGCAGCGACGCTCGGCGCCCTCGCTCTGGTGGCCGCCAACCCGGCGCAGGCCCAGCACGGCACGACGCCCGCCCGGGTCCAGGCCTTGCGGGCGAACCTGGCCCCCGTACCCCATGACCCCGCCGTCGACGCCGGATCGAACGTGACCGGGCGGGCGACTCTCGTGCGCCGAGGCAACGAGGTCCGCACCATCCTGGTCGCCCGTGGGCTGACCCCGCACCTGCCCCACGCCATGCACATCCATGGTGAGCTCCAGGCCCGGAACGAGTGCCCCTCCTTGGCCGCGGACAAGGGTGGCGACGGGCTGATCGATACGGTGGACGGGCTGCCGGACTACGGCCCCATCGACGTGTCGCTCACGACCTCGGGCGGTACCAGCGGCGACTTCGCAGACGCCCTGGCTCTCGACCGCTTCCCGGTGCCCGGGCGCAGCGGCGTCCTTATCTACGATCGGTCTATCGAGGTCCCGGCCGAGGTCGCTGCCAACCTCCAGACGCTCCACATCGTCGTCCACGGTGCAGATCTCAACGGCACCGGCGATTACGACTTCGGACCCGGGACGTCGTCGCTGTCGCCGCTCGTCGGTACCCCCGTCCCGCTCGAGGCCGAGCTGCCGGTCGCCTGCGGCAGGATCGAGTAGCGGTCAGCGTGAAGACGGCGTCGGGGCCACTATGGCCCGGCGCCGTCCCGGCACGCTGGCTATCCACGTCCGCGCCTTCTCCACCGGGGAAGATGGGCTGATGGACATCGACGGTCGGCCGGTGGTACGAGGCTGGCTGAGGACTGAGGCGGTCTAGCCAGGTGGCCGCCACTCGGGTTCCCGCAGGTGACCGGGCTCAAAGAGTCGTGGCGGTCGTGCCCCACACCCACTGGGACCGCGAGTGGTACGAACCGTTCCAGGCCTCCCGTCTGCGCCTGGTGGACCTGCTCGACGAGCTGCTCCTACGCCTCGAGACCGACCCCTCGTTCACCCACTTCCAGCTCGACGGGCAGATGGCCGTGGTCGACGACTACCTCGCCGTCCGCCCCGAGGCCGAGGACCGCCTGCGCCGGCTGGTGGGCTCGGGGCGGGTGGCGGTGGGGCCGTGGTACGTGCTGCCGGACGAGTTCCTGGTCTCGGGCGAGACGCTCGTCCGCAACCTCCAGCTGGGCTTCGACCGGGCCACCGCCTTCGGCGGGGCCATGGAGGTGGGCTACCTGCCGGACATGTTCGGCCACGTGGCCCAGATGCCCCAGCTGCTGCGACTGGCCGGTCTGGAGCACGCGGTGGTGTGGCGGGGCGTCCCCTCCGCCGTGGACCGCACCGCGTTCAACTGGTCGGCTCCCGACGGGTCCACGGTGCGGGCCGAGTACCTCCCGGTGGGCTACGCCAACGGGGCCGACGTCCCCGACGACGCCAAGCGGCTGCTGGACCGGGTCCGGGCCCACGAGACCGAGCTCGGTGGGCTGCTCCACCCCCACGCTCCCATGCTGTGGATGAACGGGGGTGACCATCGCCCGCCCCAGACCTTCCTCGGGCGGGTGGTGGCCGAGGTCAACGGCCTCACCGACGACTACCGGCTGACGGTCACCCCGCTGGCCGCCTACCTCGCCCTGGCCGACGCCGCCGTGCCGGCTGCCGGCCTTCCCCGCTGGACCGGTGAGCTCCGCTCCGGCGCCCGGGCCAACCTGCTCATGGGCGTGGCCTCCAACCGGGTCGACGTGAAGCAGGCCGCGGCCCGGGCCGAGCGGGCCCTGGAGCGGCTGGCCGAGCCCCTGTGCGCCCTCTTCCTCGACCGGTCGGCCTGGCCCGCCGCCCTACTGCATACGGCGTGGACGGAGATGGCGCGCAACGCGGCCCACGACTCCGTCTGCGCCTGCTCCGCCGACGAGGTGGTCGACGCGGTCCTCGTGCGGTACGCCGAGGCCCGCCAGGTCGGCGAGGGTCTGGCCGCCCAGTCCCTGGCCCGGTTGGCGACGTCGCTGTCGGTGACCGGCCCGGTGGTGGTCAACCCGTCGGCCCGCATCCGCAGCGGCCTGGTGGAGCTCGTGCTGGCCGGCGACGAGCCGGTCGATGGGGTGCAGATCCTCTTCGCCCGGCCCGGGGCCACCTCCGACCGGACCATGGCCGGGTCCGACGTCGGCCCGTTGGTGGGCCGGCTGCGCACGTCCGAGCAGGCGCTCGGGGGCGACGTGGTCGGCGTCGACCTGGCCGACGACGAGTCCGGCCTCTCGGTGGTCCTGCGCACGGGCGCGCGGACCGGCCGCATCCACGACGGCACCGGCGCGGCGCTCGCCGACCTGTACGCCCGCGCCGGGGCCCGCCGCCACCTCCCCGTCCACGTCCGGGTCGAGCACCAGCCCTACCGTCGGGCCCTGGTGCGGGCCGACGACGTCCCCGCCTTCGGCTGGGCGGCGTGGTCGGCGGCCACCGTGGCCGGGCCCCCGGTCCACGCCGCCGGCCGGGCCCTGGCCAACGGCCTGGTCCGCGTGGAGGTGGACCCCGACGACGGCACGTTCAGCCTCGACGGGGTCAGCGGGCTCGACCTGCTGGTCGACGACGGCGACGCCGGGGACACGTACAACTACTCCCCGCCCGACCTCGACGCGGTGGTCGACGCCCCGGCCACGGTCACCGTGGAGGTCGACGAGGAGGGCCCGCTGCGGGCCGCCCTGCGCGTCACCCGCGCCTACGACTGGCCCGAGCGGCTGGTCGACGGTGCCCGCACGGGCGAGCGCCGGGTCGACGTCGTCACCCGCCTCGAGCTGCGGACCGGCGAGCGCCTGGTCCGGGTCACCACCACGGTCGACAACCGGTGCCGCGACCATCGCCTCCGCAGCTGGTTCGCCCTTCCGCAGCGGGCCGTGTCGTCGGTCGCCGAGTGCGCCTTCGGGGTGGTCGAGCGCGGCATCGAGGCCGAGGGCGGTCCGAGCGAGCGGGGCCTCCCCACCTTCCCGTCCCGGCGGTTCGTGTCCGCCGGCGGGCTCACCGTGTTCCACGAGGGGCTGCTCGAGTACGAGCTGGTCGACGACCGGCGGGCGTTGGCCCTGACGCTCCTGCGTTGCGTCGGCGTGCTGTCGGGCACGGACCTGACCTATCGCCCGCAGCCGGCCGGGCCGCCGGTGCCGGTGGAGGGCGCCCAGATGCCGGGCCGCCACGTCCTCCGCTACGCGGTCGCGCTCAACGTGGACGACCCCTACGCCTCCGCCGACGACGCATTCGTGCCCCTGCAGGTGACCACCGGTTCGGGCCTCGGCCTGCGTCCACCCACGGGCAGCCTGTTGACGGTCAGCGGCGCCGAGGTGTCCGCCGTCCGCCGCACCGACGCCGGCGCCCTCGAGGTGCGCGTGTTCAACCCCACGCCGTCGACGGCCACCGTGGACCTGGGCGACCGCTCGGGCTGGCTGGTCGACCTCCGCGGCCGGGCCCTCTCACCCTTCGCCGGCCAATTCGTCCTCCACCCCTGGGGGATCGCCACCGTCCAGCTGGCCTGAGCCGCGGGCCCGGCCGCTCAGGGCAGCCGGGAGAACCACACCAGCGAGCCGGCGGCCGCGGCCATGGCGAACAGCAGGGCCAGGCCCACGAACCAGGACGTGACCTCCCGCTGCTCCGTCCGGTAGCCGATGGAGCTGCCGATGTCGGCGTAGACCCGGCGCAGCTCCCGTGCGCTGCCCGCCTCGAACGCCGACCCGCCGGTGCCCTCGGCCAGGCGGGCCAGGGCGTCGCGGTTCACCGGCACGGGGATGTCGCGGCCCTCGACCACCACGAACCCGGCGTCGGTGCCAAAGGCGATGGTGGACACCGGCACCCGGGCGTCGGCCGCGGCCCTGGCCGCCTGGTCGTTGGAACGCCCCACCGTCGTCTCGCCGTCGGACATGAGCACGATCCGGGCCGGGGCCGGCGCCTGACCGGGCGCGATCGGCATTGACGCGATGCTGCCCAGCGCCGCGAACACCGCTTCGCCGATGGCGGTACGGGGCCCCAGCTGCATGGTGCGGAGGCTGCGCTTGACCAGATCGTGGTCGGTGGTGGGCGACACCAGGACCTGGGCCGTGCCCGAGAACGCCACCAGGCCCAGGTTCAGGCGGTCCGGCACCAGATCGACGAACGACGTCGCCGCCTCCTTGGCCGCGGTGATGCGATCGGGGTCGACGTCGGTGGCCTCCATCGACAGCGACACGTCGACGGCCATGACGATGGTGGCCCGCTCCCGCGGAACCTGCACCGGACGGGCGGGACGGGCGAAGGCGGTGAGAAGGGCGGCCAGCGCCAGGAGGAAGGCGATGGCGGGCAGGTGCCGCCGCCACCCGGGCCGAGTCGGGGCGACCACGTCGAGCAGGGCCAGGTTGGTGAACCGCACGGCGTACTGGGTGCGCCGGGCCTGCATCACCACGTACGCGGCGACCAGACCGACCAGGGCGACGAACAGCCACAGGCGGGACGGCGCCAGGAAGCTCACGGGCGGGCGGGCACTGGCGTCGCGTCCGGGCGTCCGGGCGTCCGGGCCCGCGCCGTACCGTCGCGCCGGCGACGGTTGTCGACCACGAACCCCACGACGTCGCGCAACCAGTCACGGTCGGTGCGGAGCACGAGGTGGTTCACACCGGCCCGGCGGATGGCGACGGCGATGTCGTCGCGCTGGGCGGCGGCGGCCTCGGCGTACCGGCGGCGCAGGGCCGCCTTCGCCGTCTGCACCTGGCGGTGGGCGCCGGTCTCGGGGTCGACGAGCGTCAGGTAGCCGACGTCGGGGAGCTCCAGCTCGCGCGGGTCGACCACCTCGACGGCCAGCGCCTGGTGGCGGGACGCCAGGGCGGCGAGCGGCCGGTCCCATCCCGGCGTGGACAGGAAGTCGGACACCACCACGGTGAGACCCCGCCTCCGGGGCGGGCGGACGAGGGTCTGCAGGGCGGCACCGAGATCGGTGGCGCCGCCCCCGTCGGCGGGCGGGCGGGTGGACAGCGTGTGCAGCAGGGCGAGCACGGCCTGGCGGCCGGGACGAGCCGGGACCCTCGTGATGCCGTCCGGGCGCACCACGACGGCGCCCATGCGGTTGCCGATGCGCTCGGTGAGGAACCCGACACAGGCCACGGCGGCCAACGCCAGGTGCCGCTTCTCGCACAGGGCGGTGCCGAAGTCGAGGCTGGACGAGCAGTCGACCAGCACCCACGTCTCGAGCTCGCGGTCGGCCACGGCGTCGCGTACGTGGGGCACGGTGGTGCGGGCGGTGACGTTCCAGTCGATGCGGCGGACGTCGTCGCCCTCGACGTAGGGGCGGCTCTCGCCCGGCTCGCTCCCAGGCCCGGGGACGAGCCCCAGATAGTCGCCCTGGAGCAGCCCGTCGAGCCGCCGGGTCACCAGCAGCTCGAGCTGGCGCAGGACCACCTCGGGCCGCCGCTGACCGACCCCGGGCAGCGACCTCACGCGCTGCGCTCCACCGGGGTGGCGTCCTGGCTCGGGGCCAGCCGGGGTTGCGGCACGGTGGCCAGGACCGTGTCGAGGAGGGTGTCCACCGAGAGGCCGTCGGCCAGCGCCTCGTAGGAAAGCACCAGGCGGTGGCGCAGCACCTCGTGCACGCAGTCGACCACGTCCTGGGGCAGGACGTAGTCACGACCCCGCAGGAGGGCCAGGGCCCGGGCGGACGAGACCAGGCCCAGGCTGGCCCGGGGACTGACCCCGTAGTCGATCGCCGACTCCAGGTCGGGGAGGTCGTACTGGCGCGGCGCCCGGGTGGCGTGGACCAGGCGGACGGCGTATTCGACGATGGCCCGGTGGGTGAACACCGCGTCGCTGGCCGCCTGCAGCCTCACCAGGTCGTCGGCGGACAGCACCTGGTCGGCGTGCGGAGGGTTCACGCCCATGCGCTGGACGATCTCCACCTCCTCGGCCCGGTCCGGGTAGTCGACGACCACCTTCATGAGGAACCGGTCACGCTGGGCCTCGGGCAGCGGGTACACGCCCTCGGACTCGATCGGGTTCTGGGTGGCCAGGACGAGGAACGGCTGGGGGACCGGGAAGGTGGACCCACCGATCGAGACCTGGCGCTCGGCCATGACCTCGAGCAGGGCGGACTGGACCTTGGCCGGCGCCCGGTTGATCTCGTCGGCCAGCACGAAGTTGGCGAACACAGGCCCCAGCTCGACCGAGAAGGCCTCGGTGGACGCCCGGTAGATGCGGGTGCCGACCAGGTCGGACGGGATGAGGTCGGGGGTGAACTGGATGCGGACGAAGGTGCCGCCGACCACCTCGGCCAGGGTCTCGACGGCCAGAGTCTTGGCCAGCCCGGGCACGCCCTCGAGAAGGCAGTGACCGCGGGCCAGCAGGCACACCATCATCCGTTCGATCACCCGGTCCTGCCCGACGATGACCTTCTTCACCTCGAACAGGGACCGCTCGAGCAGGGCGGCGCTGGTGGCAGGGGCGTCACTGGTGCTCACGGCGGCGTCCTTGGTTCGGGGCGGGGGGCGGGGCGTTGGTGCAATGGTACGCGAGCGGGTGAGTGCTCCAACGCCGCCGACGGGTCGCCGGTTCCAGCTACAGAGCGACGAACTCGGGGCGTGAGACGCGCTGCATGAGCGAGGGCACGACGTCGGCCGGCTGCTTGCCGTCGTAGAGAACGGCGACCACCTGCTCGGCGATGGGCATCTCGATGCCGGCCCGGGCGGCCAGGTCGACCACGGCCTTCGACGTCCGCACCCCTTCGGCCACCATGCGCGTGCCGGCGACGATGCTCTCCAGCGAACGGCCCCGGCTGAGCTGCTCGCCCACCCACCGGTTCCGGCTGTGGTGGCTGGTGCAGGTGGCTACCAGATCGCCCATGCCGGTGAGACCGGAGAAGGTCACCGGCTGACCACCCAGCTCGACGCCGAGACGGGCCAGTTCGGCCAGACCCCGGGTGATGATGGCGGCCCTGGTGTTGTCACCGAAGCCCATACCGTCGGCGATGCCGGCGGCGATGGCCATCACGTTCTTGAGGGCACCGCCCAGCTCGCACCCCACCACGTCGGGGTTCGTGTACACGCGGAAGGTGTCGGTGGTGAACAGCGCCTGGAGCTCGGCGGCCAGAGCCTCGTCGGCGCTGGCCACCACGCTGGCGGTGGGATGCCCGGCCACGACCTCTTCGACGAAGTTGGGACCGGTGAGCACCGCGGTCGGGTGACCGGGTGCCACCTGGGCCACGATCTCGGTCATCCGCACCAGCCCGGCCTGCTCCACGCCCTTGGTCAGGCTCACGACCGGCGTCCCGGCGGCGAGGTGTGGGACGGCTGCGGACAGCACGGCCCGGAAGCCGTGGGACGGCACCGCCATGACCACCAGTCCGGCGCCGGCGACGGCCTCCTCGAGTGAGCCCGTGGCCCGCAGCCCGTGGGGCAGGACCAGGTCGGGCAGGTAGTCGGCGTTGTGGGAGGTCCGGCTCATGTCCGCAGCCAGCTCCGACCGCCGGGCCCACAACATGGTGGGCGCCCGGAGTGCGGTCATCGCCGCCATGGCCGTTCCCCACGACCCGGCGCCGACCACCGCGACCCTCATGCCATCACGCTATCGGGCCGTCCTTCGAGCGGGCCGTACACTCGGCGGCGTGGCTCGGGAGCAGTTCGTCGTCGCCCAGCTCTCCGACCTGCACTGCGGGTCGCCGTACTTCGACCCCGAGCTGCTGGAGACGGCGGTGAACGAGACCATCGGGGTGAACCCCGACCTGGTGGTCATCGGCGGCGACCTCACCACCGAGGGCTACGCGGCCGAGTTCCGCACCGCCCAGCGGTTCCTGGAGCCCCTCTTCGAGCGCGGCTTCACCGTGCTGGTGATCCCCGGTAACCACGACTCCAAGAACGTCGGCTACCTCCACTTCCGCGACACGTTCGGCGTGGGCGACGTGGCCGACAAGGGCGACCGGGCGGTCCGGCTGGTGACGCCCGGCCAGAACGGCGCCGAGGCGTTCCACGTGCAGGTGGTGGCCATCGACTCCTCGAAGCCCGACCTGGCCGAGGGTGAGGTCGGCAGAGAGCGCTACGGCTGGATACGGGACCAGTTCACCGCCCCCGCCGACCTGAAGCTCTTCGTCCTCCACCACCACCTGGTGCCGGTGCCGGGCACGGGGCGGGAGCGCAACACCGTGTGGGACGCCGGTGACGTGCTCGCCCTGCTGGCCGACCTCCAGGTCGACATGGTCCTGTCCGGCCACAAGCACGTTCCCCACGTCTGGCTGCTCGACCACGTCCTGATCGTGAACTCCGGCACCGTCTCGTCCCACCGCCTGCGGGGGTACACCCGCCCGTCCTACAACGTCCTGGAGATCACGCCGGACGAGGTGCGGGTCACGCTCAAGTACCCAGGGACCGGGGAGCGGTTGGCGGGGGTCCTCGACCGGAGGCGCATGGCCCTCACGTCGAGCCCGGAGCTGGCCGGCATGTTCATCAAGAGCTCCTGGAGGCCGTGATGGCCGAGTACCTGCGCTTCTACCAGAGCGCGGTCGACCCGGACGACGTCGAGGAGGTGCGACGCCTCTTCACCGCCGA
>JALYGL010000150.1 GCA_030777125.1 Actinomycetota bacterium | reverse complement strand
GGTCGGCGACGTCCAAGCCCTTCACGACGTCCGGGCCGTCTTCCGGGCCGGGGTGCGGGTGGTCTAGCCGGCGGCGGCGATGGCGGCCTCGAAGCGGGGGATGGCCCGCTCCACCATGTCGTCGCTGGCGGTCAGCGAGACGCGAAAGTAGCCGGGCAGCTCCACGATCCGGCCGGGGAGGACGAACACGTCGTCTGTGGCCAGGACCCGAGTGAAGGCGGTGTCGTCGGGGACCGGCGAGCGAGGGAGCAGGTAGAAGGTCCCTTCGGGGACGTGGACCTGGTACCCCTGGTCGCGGAGGCTGCCGACCAGCAGGTCGCGGCGGCGTTGGAGCTGGGCCAGGTCGATGCACAGCGGCTCCAGGTCCGGCATGGCGTGCTGGAGCACGGCGTCGGGGACGCCGTAGCCGCTGAACTGGGTCAGCAGGATGGCGGCCCGCATGCGCACGCGACCGGGCATGGACGGCGGTAGGGCCAGGTACCCGAGCCGCTGGCCGGGGGTGAGCAGCGTCTTGCCGTAGCTGTAGAGCAGGAACGAGTCGGGGTAGTGGGCGGTGGGGCTCGGGAACCGCCGGCCGTCGAAGAGGATGCGGTTGTACGCCTCGTCCGACAGGAGGTAGATCGCCCGCCCGTTCTCGGCCGATGCGGTCGTCAGCAGCTGGGCCAGCCGGTCGAGCGTCTCGGGCGGGTAGATGCGCCCGGTGGGGTTGTTCGGCGAGTTGACGATCACGGCCCGGGTCCGGGGCGAGATGGCGGCCGCGATGGCGTCGACGTCGAGGTCGAAGGACTCGAGGTCGACCTGGACTCGCACCGGGACCCCGCGGGCGAAGGCGATCATCGACTCGTAGAAGAACCACGGAGGGCTGAGAAAGATGACCTCGTCGCCGGGACTGACGATCGTGGCCAGGGCGATGGCCAGGGCGGTCGAGGCACCTTTGGTCATGAACACGTCGTCCGGGTCGAACGGGATGCCGAGCCGGTCGTGCAGGGATTCGGCGGCGACCTCCCGGGCCACCGGCTCGTTGGCCTTGTAGGCGAACCAACTGGGGTCGCGCGGCACGCTGGCCTTCCGGATGGCCTCCACGTACTCGGGCAGGGCCATGTCCTGGGGATTGCCGGCCACGAAGTCGCAGATGCCGGGGTCGCCCATGCGGGTGGACCAGGTGGAGGTGGTGAGGAACTCGACGAACGGTGCCGACGCGGCGTGGACGGCGTCGAGGTGCTGGGAGACGGGCGCTTCCATCACCGGCCGATTCGGCCTCAGGGGCCGAGGAGGCCGCGGACGTAGGCGGCCTGACCGGCGTGCTGGAGGCTGTCGTCGGCGATGCTGACCAGCCGGACGCCCATGGTGACGGGGGGGTCCCAGCTGCGGTCGACGATGCGGTCGAGGTCGGCGGGGACGAGGCCCTCCAGCATGGCGCGGGTGCGGTCGTCCACCGCGTCCAGGTACTCCAGGAGCACCTCGGGACGCTCGGGCCGGACGGCTGCCACCTCCTGCGTGGAGTGGCCGTAGCCGGTGTTCGCCGGGTCCGGCTCGAGCCCGAAGCGGCGGGCCCAGTCGCCCTCCATCCAGAGCTGCTCGACGCCCAGGAGCTCGGCCACGTGGTCGTCCTGCACCCGGGCCAGGTGCCACACCAGCCAGGCGATGGGGTTGGCGTCGGGCGACACGCGCTCCGTCAGCCGGTCGAGGGGGATGCCCTCGATCGCGCCTCGGGCCAAGGGCGGGATGCGGCCGTAGAGCTCGAGGAAGACGGCGGCGACGTCCATCTCCCGATTCCACCACGGAACGACGGCGGCGGGCGCTTACCGGCGGGGGTCGATGACGATCGGGGCGTCGACCAGGCGCGGTCGCGGCGTCACCCCGTCGGGCGCCAGCCACGGAGCCTCCACGTCGTCGTTGTCGCCGTCGACCCGCCAGCGGTCGTTGGCCCGGTCGAGGCCGATCGGGTAGACGGTCAGGACCCCGTCGCGGTCGATGTGGATGCGGAGGAAGTTCTTGTAGTGGGTGAGGGCCATGGCCGAGAACGCCTCGTTGCCGTGGGCCCGGAGCCACCGGCAGCACACGGCCAGGTAGGCGCCCATGGTCAGGGCCGAAGCCACCGAGCCGATGGCCACCAGCCACGCCAGGTACACGACGCCGAACGCCGTCTCGTCCTCTGGCCAGGACAGTTTGAGGGCGGTCCACCCGACCACGACGCCGACCCCCACCTGCACCAGGGTGTGCACCGACCCCATGACCCACTTGAGGACCGAGCGCCGGCGGCCCTTGGGCAGCCCCTCGGGCGGCTTGGCGAAGCCGATCAGGCCGCCGAGGACGAGTAGGAGGAGCACGACCGACAGCGGGTTGCCGACCAGCCCGGTGAGGATGTCGAGCACGCCGAAGTCCCGGGCCACGTCGTCGCCGGCCCGGGGCCCGGACCGGGCCCGTACCGAGAAGTGGCCGTTCATCCCGAGGAGCAGGTACACCACCGCCGGCAGCAGCAGGAAGGAGGGGTTCCTCAGGGGGAGCAGGACGGCGCCGAACGACAACCGCTTGGACTCCGCCGCCCCCGGGTAGCGCCGGTCGCACAGCCTGTACCGCTGGGTCCGCTCGCCGGTGAGCTCGTCGGGCACATCGAGGTCCGGGTCGAGGTGGTGGGTGGGATGGAGGAACGCGCCGCCCCCGCCGGCCGTGACCTTGTGGCTGCCGTCGTCGGCGTCGTAGTGGGCGTAGTGGTGGGAGTCGCCCGACAGCGACAGGAGCAGACGGGCGCCGGCCGGGCGGATCACACGCGATTCCAGGTAGGCCAGGTTCCGGAACGACTCCGGGGCGGTGGCCACGTCGACCCAGCTGGGCTTGGCCGTGCACAGGATGACGTTGCCGCCCTCGCCCATCTGGCCGGCGGCCTCCTCGAAGTACCGGAGTTGGGCCTCGTCGATGTAGGAGTCGAACTGGATGTCGATCCCCCACAGCCACCAGCCGGCGACCAGCTCCACCGCGAAGTAGCTGCGGGACTGCATGGTCTTGCGCCCGCCGACCCACTTCCCCTGGCAGAAGACCCGGGTGAAGCTGGTCAGGCCGTCGTACCAGTCGTGGTTGCCGGGGAGGGCGAGCAGCGCCGGGCTGCGGTCGCCGGTGTAGGGGAGCGACGCCTCGAACGGGCGGGTGAAGCGGTTCTCGTACTCGGTGGCGCTGGCCACGGGGTAGACCTCGTCGCCGCCGAGCACGAGGAGGGCGCCGCGGGGCAGGGGATCGGCGACACCCTCCACCGCGAGCGTGTGCTGGGCGGCCAGCCAGGCGACGGAGTAGGTGGCATCGAAGCCGTCGCCGGTGTCGGCGATGTAGTCGAACCACACGTCGTCGCCGTCGGTTCGGGCCGCGGGGACTCCGGCGGGGACCGCCTGCTGGAGTTCGCGCTTGTCGAGGAACTCCCCCAGGGCGGACGAGATGGCGACTCGCTGGGCCGACCGGGACAGCACCGCCGGGCTGAACCACGAGACCGGTTTCTGCCGGACGAACCGCAGGTCGGCCGTCGTGCGGGGGCGCTTCGGCGGACCGCCGGAGACCGCCCGCTCTCGCAACCGCGTCCCGTCGTCCGGGTCCATCCCGGGCGGATTGTACGGCGAGGCTCCAGCCGCACCTGCGATGCGGAGCAGGTGCGGCCGGAAACTACGGAGAGGGGATCAGGCGGCCGAGGACTCGGCCTCGATCGCCTGGGCCTTGCCGCCCTGGGCCGAGATCTCGACCCGGCGGGGCTTGGCCTTCTCGGCCACCGGGATGCGTACGGTCAGGACGCCGTTCTCGTAGGTGGCCTGGATGTGGTCGGCGTCGAGGGTCTCGCCCAGGAACAGCTGGCGGCTCCAGCTGCCGGTGGGCCGCTCGCTCACCACCAGCTCGACGTCGTCGCCCCACTGGCGCTGGCGCTGGGCGTGGACGGTGAGCACGTTCTTCTCGACGGTGAGCTCGACCGAGCCAGGGTCGACACCGGGCAGGTCGAAGTGGACCAGGAACTCCTCGCCGGAACGGTAGGCGTCCATGGGCATGGCCACGGGGCGGCGCTCGGGGCCGGCGGCCCACGCGTTCTGGGCCAGGCGGTCGAGGTCACGGAAGGGGTCGAAACGCATCAGCATGAGGGTCCTCCTCGCGTCGTTGTCGTCTCGTTCTCGATTCCTATGCTATCCCATACAGCGACAACAGGAAACATGATATTCCCGGGCTCAGCTTTTCTTCCGGCGTGCCCACGAGCCGGCCAGGCCCAGGACGGCGAGTACGACGGTCGGTGCCGGTCCCAGGCGGGTCAGCACGGTGTGGCCGGTCCGGCGACCGATCTCTTCCTCCAGCACCTCGGCGCCGCCCAGCCCGCTCAGAGCGACCACCCGGCCGCGCTGGTCGATGACCGCGCTGTAGCCCGTCGGGGCCGACTGCACGACCCACCGGCCGGTCTCCAGGGCCCGCAGGCGGGCCGCGGCCACCTCCTGGGCCGGCACCTGGTCGTCGCGGTACGACGACGCGTTGGTCGGCACCAGCAGCACCTGGCCGCCGGCCTGCACCGCGGCCCGGGTCCGGTCGGGGAAGAACACTTCGAAGGAGATGACCACGGCCATGGGCCCGGCCGGGGTGGCGAGGAGGCCGGAGCCTCGCCCGGGGAGCGCGTCCCGCGGGATGGCGGACAGGTCCGCCACCCGGTCCACCAGGCTGCGGGCGGGCACGTACTCGCCGAAGGGCACCCGGTGGACCTTGTCGTAGCGGGCCACCCGGACGCCGGAGGCGTCCCAGGCCACGGCCGCGTTCCGGAACCGGTCCTCCCCCACGTCCTCTACCACTCCGGCCACGACCGTGGTCGCCAGCCGGCGGGCCACCTCGGCCACCGCCTCGTCCTCGGGCGACCCGCCGATTGGGCCCTCCACGTCGATCACGTCCTCGGGCAGCAGCACCAGGTCGACCGAGCCCGGGGCGATGCCGGCCGTCGCCCGCAGGTGGGCGTTGACCACGGGGGGCGGAGGCCGGTCCACCGCCCGAAGGCCCCGGAGCCCGCCGCCCTGGACGGCCGCCACCCGCAGGGTGCCCGCGCCGGAGCCGTCCGGAGCGAAGGCCCCGGCCACGGAGA
>JALYGL010000149.1 GCA_030777125.1 Actinomycetota bacterium | reverse complement strand
TGAACGACCTGGCCATGATGGGGGCCTCGCCCCAGTGGATCTCGGCCGGGTTCATCATCGAGGACGGCTTCCCCATCGCCGAGCTCAAGGAGATCGTGGCCGACATGCAGGAGGCCGCGGCCGGGGCTGGCGTCACCGTGGTCACCGGCGACACCAAGGTGGTGAACAAGGGCGCCGCCGACGGCGTCTACATCACCACCGCCGGCGTGGGCGTCATCCCGGCCGCCGTCCATCTCGACTCCAAGTCGGTCCGCCCCGGCGACAGGGTGATCGTCTCGGGCACCATCGGCGACCACGGTGTGTCTGTCCTCATCGCCCGCGGCGATCTGGCCCTCGAGGCGGAGATGCCGTCCGACACCGCCGCCCTCAACGAGCTGGTCGAGGTGCTCCTGGCCGCGGCGCCCAACACCCGCTTCCTCCGCGACCCCACCCGCGGCGGCGTGGCCACCGTCTGCAACGAGCTGGCCCGCGACGCCGAGGTGGGCGTCATCCTCCACGAGGCCGCCCTGCCGGTGCGCAACATGGTCAACGGCGCCTGCGAGATCCTCGGCATCGACCCGCTGTACGTGGCCAACGAGGGCAAGCTCATCGCCGTCGTGCCGGCCGACGAGACCGAGGCGGCCATGGCTGCCATGCGGGCCCACCCTCGTGGGGTCGATGCCGCCGTGATCGGCGAGATCACGGCCGAGCCACCGGGCATGGTGGTGCTCAACACCGCCTTCGGCGGGAACCGTATCGTCGACATGCTGGTCGGCGACCCGCTGCCCCGCATCTGCTGACCGACCGCCCGCCCGCGATGGAGCGCCGCCGCCTGCGGGTGACGGGAACGGTGCAAGGCGTCGGCTTCCGCCCCTTCGTGTACCGCCTGGCGGTCGAGCTGGGGCTGTCCGGGTGGGTGTCGAACGACAGTCTGGGCGTGCTCGTCGACGCGTCCGGGCCCCCCGACGTGCTCGACCGGCTCGAGCACCGGCTGCGGACCGAGGCTCCGCCGCTAGCGGCCATCGCGTCGGTGGACAGTGAGCGCCTGCCTGCCGACGGCGTCACCTCGGGGTTCTCGATCGTCGAGAGCAGGGCCGAGGGGACGCCGGCGGTGGGGGTCAGCGTCGACGTGGCCACGTGCGACGACTGCCTGCGCGAGCTGGTCGACCCGGCCGACCGCCGCTATCGGTACCCGTTCGTCAACTGTACCAACTGCGGGCCCCGGTACACGATCATCCGCTCCATCCCTTACGACCGGGCGTCGACCACCATGGCCGGGTTCGCCATGTGCGAGCGGTGCCGGGCCGAGTACGAGGACCCCGCCGACCGCCGCTTCCACGCCGAGCCCGTCGCCTGCCCCGTCTGCGGTCCCCACCTGTCGCTCCTCGCCCCGGACGGTGCGGTGCGGGCCACGGCCGAGGAGGCCCTCGAGCGCACCGTGACCATGCTGGTGGAGGGACGGGTCCTGGCCATCAAGGGACTGGGCGGCTACCACCTGGCCGTCGACGCCACCGCGCCCGCAGCGGTGGCCGACCTGCGCCGACGGAAGGCCCGCGACGACAAGCCCTTCGCGCTCATGGTCCCCGACCTGGACGCCGCCCACCGCCTGTGCCGGCTGACCCCGGACGCCGAAGCCGCCCTCACGTCACCCCGGCGGCCCATCGTGCTGGCGCCGCGCCGGGAACCCGACGACCCGGCCACCCCCAAGGGCCCGAGCGGCCCTTCGAGCGGGGAACCGGGCCCGAGCGGCCCTTTGAGCGGAGCCATCGCCCCCCGGTTGCCGGAGCTGGGTCTCATGCTGCCGTACACGCCGCTCCACGCGCTGCTGATGGCCGCCGTCGACCGTCCCCTCGTCATGACCAGCGGCAACCTAAGCGACGAGCCCATCGCCGCCGCCGACGACGACGCCCTCGTCCGGCTGGGCCCGATGGTCGACGCCATTCTCACGTCGAACCGCCCCATCCACATCCGCTGCGACGACGCCGTCGTCCGGGCCCGCCCCCCGGGCAAGCCGGTGCAGATGGTCCGCCGCTCCCGGGGTTACGCCCCCGAGCCCCTCCCTCTCGTCCGGCCGACAACCGGTCAGGTGCTGGCGGTAGGGGCCGAGCTCAAGAACACGGTGGCCGTGGCCAAGGGGTCGACCGTGGTGGCCAGCCACCACATCGGCGACCTCGAGCACCTGGCCGCCTACCGGTCGTTCCTGCAGGCCGTGGACCACCTGTGCCACCTCACCGGCGTGACCCCCGACGTGGTGGCCCACGACCTGCACCCCGAGTACCTGTCCACCAAGTTCGCGGCCGAGCTCGACCTGCCCGCCGTCGGGGTCCAGCACCACCACGCCCACATCGCCTCCTGCCTGGTCGAGCACCGGCGCGAGGGCACGGTCCTGGGCGTGGCCTTCGACGGGCTGGGCATGGGCACCGACGGGACCATCTGGGGCGGCGAGTTCCTCGTCGCCGACCTGGCCGGGTTCCGGCGGGTCGGCCACCTGCGCACCGTCGCCCTGCCGGGCGGCAACCAGGCCATCCGGGAGCCGTGGCGCATGGGGATGGCGTGGGCCGCGGCCGCCCTCGGCCCGGAGGCGGCGGAGCGGTTCGGGCGCTCGGTCGACGAGCGGTGGCCGGCGGTGCTCGACATGGTCGAGCGGCCGGGCACCCTGCAGACCAGCAGCGCGGGCCGGTTGTTCGACGGGGTGGCCGCCCTGCTGGGGCTGCGCTCGAGAGTCACCTACGAGGCCCAGGCCGCCATCGAGCTGGAGGCGTGCGCCGCCTCGGCGGCCGCGGGCTCGATCGGGTGCGGCTACGAGGCCGACGTGGCCGTCGACCGGGCCGGCGGCCAGCGGGTGGTCGATCCGGCGCCGCTGGTCGCCCGGGTCGTCACCGAACGGGATCGCGGGACGCCGGTCCCCGATATCTCGGCCCGGTTCCACGCCGGGTTGGGGCGGGCCGTCGCCGCCGTCGCCGCCGAGCTGGCCGGCGAAAACGGCCTCGACACGGTGGCCCTCAGCGGCGGGGTGTTCCAGAACGCCCGCCTCACCGAGGTGGTCGACGACGAGCTGTCGGCCCGAGGGCTGACCGTGCTCGTCCACCGCCTGGTGCCGCCGAACGACGGCGGCGTCAGCATCGGCCAGGCGGCCGTGGCCGCCCGCCACTCGGACTGAGCGCGAGGCCCGAGCGGCCTCCTTGAGCGGGGAACCGAACTACGCCGACGGAAGGGTGAGCTCCACCTGCACGTCGACGTCGTCCTTGACCTTGAGGGCGCCCATCATGGCCGAGAACGGCTTGATCCCGAACTGCGACTGGGTGATCGTGGCCCGGCCGGTCAGCGTGGAGTCGCCGGCGCCGTCCCTGACGTCGAGGGCCATGGTGACTGGTCGGGTGTTGCCGACGATGGTGAGGTCACCGGTGATGGCCGTGGGCGTCACCTGGGTCGAGCGGAAGGTGATCTCCGGGAACTTGGACGTCTGCAGCACCTTGTCGTCGATGTTCCTGCGGATGTCGGCGCTGTCCTTGTCGCTCAGGGGCTTCACTCCACCGCTGGCCTGGATGACCTCGAACGAGCGGGCGTCGATGGTGACCTGCACCTCGCACGCCGACGGGTCGTCAGCGTTGGCTTGGACCGTGCCGCTCCAGCGCCTGGCCTCCAGCACCAGGTCGTGGCCGACCTTGGCGCCCATGCCGGCCTTGTAGGTGCTGAGGGTCAGTCGCCCGTTCTCCGGGCCGATGCTGTGGGTTCCACTCTGGACAGTCATGGCCGGGCATCCTACGCAGGACGATCTCCGGCCCGCCTATCAGCCCTTGGTGCCGGGGAAGAGGTTGTACCGGCTGTGAAGGTGGTGCGTCGGGCCCCGCCGTCGACGAGCGACGGCCTCGGGTTCTTCTGGTAGCCCCGGCGCAGGAGGCGGTAGTACACCCTCGCCTCCCGTTCGTAGGCGTCGCCCGGGATGTAGGCGCCGGCTCCCGGGTCGGGCCGCACCTCGCCCGCTCGCGACTCCCACGCCCGGGCCGCCTCCTCGGGCGACGAGGCCCCGGCGATGGAGCCCACCAGCATGTCCATCACCGGGGCCACGGCCTGCTCGAACTCCATGGCCGCCTGCCGCTCCCGTTCGGCCCGGCTCGTCTCGCCGGGGTTGCCGTACACCCGGCCCAGCAGCCCACCTGGGGTTGGTTTCCGCGGCCCGGGGCCGGCC
>JALYGL010000148.1 GCA_030777125.1 Actinomycetota bacterium | reverse complement strand
GGAACAGCAGGTACTCGACGTCGTACCCCACGCCCCGGGTGCCATAGGAACCCAGATAGGACAGGTCCTTGCGGACCTTGGCGGCGTTGAACCCCGCCATCTCCGCCAGGCGTTCCGAGGAGATGGTCGCCGTGTCGGTGCCGGCGAGCTCGAGCAGGCTGCGCAGGTACACCGGGAGCCTGGCCACGGTGGCCTCGGGGATGCGGCGGCGGGAGCGTCGGGCCGTCACCCCTTCATCGTAGGACGAGGGGGGTTTTTTCACAATTTCACGAGCGGATGCCTCCGACGGTGCGGCGAGCGGCGAGGAGCGCGCCCAGCTGTCGGATCATGGCCACCAGCCGAGGAGGCTCGGGCCACACCGGGTGGTCGATCCCCTCCGCCCGGGCGGCTTCGGCGCAGACCGGTCCGACGCACGCCGCCACCACCCCCGAGTTGAAGCTGCGCCGCAGCTCGTCGCCGTGCCCGCTCGACTCGGCGATGCGAGCCAGGTGGTGGACCGCGGGCTGGCTGGTGAAGGTGACGGCGTCGAGCTCCCCGGCGATGGTCGCCTCCACCAGTCGCCGGGCCGGATCCAGGTCCTCGGGCAACCGCCACCGGTAGACCGGCACCTCCACCAGCTCGCCGGCCAGCGCCCGCAACGACGCCGTCGACGGGTGATCCTCCGGGGCGAACAGCTGCACGGCGACCCGTCGCCCCTCGGCCTGCCTTCCGGCGACGTGCTCGACCACCTCGTCCATGGTCTCCCTCGGCGCCCGCCACGACACCTCGAGCCCGGCGCGACGAACCGTCGAGGCCGCCTTGGCCCCTCGAGCAATGATCTCGCTGCCGGCCAGGGCGGCCCTGAGCCGGTCGTCGACCCCCCACGCCGCCGCTGCTTCGAACCAGAGACGGACACCGAGGCCGGTGGTGACCAACAGCAGGTCCGGGGGCTGTTCCACCAGGGCCAAGGTGACCTGGCGCAGGGCCTCCTCGTGCGACAGGTCGACGGTGACCAGGGTGGGGCCGTGGATCACCTGGGCGCCCCGGCGCCGGAGCAGCTCGGCCTGCTCCTCCCAGCGCCGGTCGGCGGTGATGCCCACCCGCGCGCCGTCGAGGCCGGAGCTCCCGGCCGCCGCTTCACCGCCGGACGACGTCGCTGCTGATCCTGACACCGGTCGGAGACTATCGATCGAGGCCCGACCCGCCGGTAGATTGCGTCGTCCCGCCGACGATCGAAAGGAAGCCCACTATGTCGACCACGTTCGATCTCCAAGGGGCACTGAGCCTCGACGGGGCCCCGGTGGCCATCGGCTTCCTCCCGGAGCCGCCCGAAGGGATTCCACCGTGGACTGGCGGGCCCGTGGCCGCCGGTTGCGCGTTCTGGCGACTGGCCCGACGAGGACAGGCCTTCTACACCGTCCCCTCCGACCATCACCACTGCGCCGTGGGCGCCCACGTGCACGGCATCGCCCTGCCGGACGAGCTGGCCGAGACCCTGGAGGCGATGGCCGAGGCCGGCTACGTCGCCCCCGACGAGGTGTCGTCCATCCCCACCGTGTGGCAGGCGCCGGCGTTCATCGCGTACGCGCCGGTCAACGATGCGCCGTTCCCCCCCGACGTGGTGGTCGTGGCCGGCACCCCGGCCCAGGTGATGCTGTTACACGAAGCCGCTCTGCGGGCGGGGGTGGCGCCGATGACCGTCCCGGCGACGGGACGGCCCGGCTGTGCCGTGCTGCCCCTCGCCATGCAGACCGGCGAGGCGGCGATCAGCCTCGGCTGCGCCGGCAACCGCACCAGCACGGCGCTGGCCGACGAGGAGCTCTACAGCGCCATCCCCGGACAGTCGTGGCCCGCGGTGGTGGACGCCCTGCCGTCCATCGTGGCGGCGAACAAGACCATGGACGGGCTCTACCGCCGACGGGTGCTACTGGTCGAGGGGAGCACCTCGACCTAGACGCCGGGGCCGTCGACCGCAGAGACGGCCGAGGCCGCCCCCTCGGACACGTTGGCGGGTGGAGCCTGGCGCCCCTGGTTCTCACTCATTCTCAGGAGAGCTGGTACCGTGACCAGCATGCCCGATCGCCGGCGCGCCCCTTCCGACGCCGGCCTCGGCAAGGACGTCGCGGTGACGCCGGCAGCCGGGCGAGTCCCCGACCGCAGCCGCACCGGGAGGGGCGGCGACGCCTCGGTCGACCTCCACATGACCGCCGCCGAACGCCTCGGCGCCGTCGGCCAGCGCTTCACCACCCAGCGGCGCACCCTGGTCGACCTGCTGGCCGAGTCCGGTCAGCCGCTGTCGATCCCGGACATCTTGGGCCTCCGGCCGGCGCTGGCCCAGAGCTCGGTCTATCGCAACCTGGCGGTGCTCGAGCAGGCCGGAGTGGTGCGCCGGGTGGTCACCATGGACGACTTCGCCCGCCACGAGCTGGCCGAGGACCTCACCGAGCACCACCACCACCTGATCTGCTCGGCCTGCGGGGTGGTCGAGGACTTCACCGCCTCGCCCCACGTGGAGCGCAGCGTGGCCCGG
>JALYGL010000147.1 GCA_030777125.1 Actinomycetota bacterium | reverse complement strand
CGCCAAGGCCGCGGCCGGCGCCGTCGAGCGCCTGCCGCTGGCGGTCGTGGCCGGGATGCCGGCCGCCCTGGCCCGGGCCCGCGACCTCGGGTGCTGGATCGTCGGGCTGGCGGGCGAGGGCGACCAGAGCCTGTTCGACCTGGCGGTGGCCACCGAGCCCGTGGTCGTCGTCGTAGGGGCGGAGGGGGACGGGCTGTCCCGTCTGGTGCGGGAGCGGTGTGACGTGCTCGTCGCCATCCCGATGGCCGGCGCGCTGCCGTCACTCAACGTGGCCGCCGCCGGCGCTCTGGGACTGTTCGAGATCGCCAGGCGTCGCCTATCCGGGCTCTGACCTGGGCTTCTGCCCCCGACCCGTTGACAACGGTGAGTGGCGTGGCTAGAAAGAGGCGCCGTCGCTCTAGTCATTTGTCACCTATCGGTCCCCCTGTCGGTCTGCCCGTCCTCGCCGCTCGAACGCCACACTCGACCAGGAGCCCGCATGACGCTCGTCCTCAACCCGGTCTCGGAGTTCAGCGACGCCGATTTGGTGCGGCTCTGCCGGGAGGGACAGGCCGAGGCCCTCGACATCCTCCTCGACCGCTACCGGCGCTTCGCCCGGGCCAAGGCCCGGGGGTACTTCCTGGCCGGCGGCGACGTCGACGACATCGAGCAGGAGGGCCTGATCGGTCTGTACAAGGCGGTGCGCGACTTCCGGGCCGATCGCCAGGTCTCGTTCCGCGCCTTCGCCGAGCTGTGCATCACGCGCCAGATCATCACCGCCATCAAGACCGCGACCCGCCAGAAGCACCGCCCGCTCAACTCGTACGTCTCCCTGTACGGCGTGGGCACCCTCGACGACGCCGGCGAGCGGCTGGTCGAGGGTCTGCTCGACCAACGGGCCGCCGACCCGGCCGACGAGGTCGTGCAGGAGGAGGGCCGGGCCGAGCTGACGACGCTCCTCGCCCGGCTGCTGTCCGGGCTCGAGGTCGACGTGCTCGGCCTCTACGTCGAGGGCTGGTCGTACCAGGAGATCGGCGAGCAGCTGGGCCGGCACGTGAAGTCCATCGACAACGCCCTCCAGCGCATCAAGCGCAAGCTGGAGGCGCACCTGGAGGCCCGCGACGGCGACGAGGAGCCCACGGCCACCGCGTCCACCGTCGCCGCTGTCGCCTGACGGGCTCTTCCGGGATCGATGGAGCCGGTGGTCGGATTCGAACCGACGGCCTGACGATTACAAGTCGCCTGCGCTACCGGACTGCGCCACACCGGCGGATCGGTCCAGCGTAGCCGGGGGGGTCCTTGACCTGCCGAGCGGAACCGAGCAGCCTGAGCGGACATGGCTTTCTCCGAACGCGACCGGGCCATCCTCGATTTCGAGCGTTCGTGGTGGGCCGAGCCCGGGCCCAAGGAGGCCGCCATCCGCCGGCGCCTGGCTCTCTCGCCCACCCGGTACTACAAGCTGCTCGGGGAGCTCTTGGAGACGCCGGAGGCCGCCGCCTACGATCCCCTGGTGGTCCGCCGTCTGCGCCGGCTCCGCAGCCGCCGTCGCCGGGCCCGCCTCGAGGGCAGGCCGGCCACCCAGTTCCGCAGCCGGTGAGCCGGCGCGCCGACCGAGGCTCCGGCCGGTCCCGCGACCAGTCGGGCACGGCCGGGGCGCGCGGGGCGCTGCTCCTGGCCGTCGCCGTCGTCCTGGGGGTCGTCCTGCTCAACTCCTTCGACCGGGCACCGACCACCGACGTCGATGCCATCCTCGATGGGCGCGACACCACCACCACCGTGGCCGAGGATCCGTCGGTCACGGCGCCGGCCGCCACCAGCACCACCCGGGCCTCTCGGGCGCCCGCCGACGTCACCGTCCTGGTCGCCAACGGCACCGACATCCGAGGGCTGGCCGGGGCCACCGCCACCGCCCTCAAGGGGATCGGCTACAACACCCTGTCGCCCACCGACACCAGCCGGCCGGTCGAGGCCACCAAGGTCCTGTTCTCCGACGGCTTCGAAGCCGAGGCCAGAGCCGTCGCCACCAGCCTGCAGCTGCCGCCGACGGCAGTGGAGGCGTCCACGCCGGCCAGCCCACCACCGATCGCCGACACGCTGGGCGCCAACGTGATCGTGCTGCTGGGAGGCGACGTGTCGCGCACCACCACCACCGCCGCGGGCGCAACCACCACCACCCGCCGGTAAGGGCGGGGCCTCAGCTCAGCTCTTCGGCTCGTCGGTCAGGCGCCGGGTCTGCGAGCGCAGCTCGATGGTCATGGTCCCGGTGAGCGGGATCGCCGACTCCACCCCTGGGGGGGTCAGGCTCAGCCGGAACTGGCCGTGCGTCTCCGACCGGGCCGACTCCACGGCACCGTCGGCCACGGACCGGGTGGCGGTGGTCTCGGTGGTCTCCGTGCCCTCCACGGCCAGGGTGGCGTCGCGCACGCGCGTCGTGCTCCGCAACGGAAGGCTGGTCTCGGCCGTGATCGACGCCACCTTGCGGCCGTCGACCTCGCTCACCTTCTCCAGCCGGCCGGTCCCCACCAACCGGGACGACCCCGACCCGGGCAGGTTGGGTTGGGCGTCGATCTTCCACGTCTCCCCCGGGGTGAGGGGGCGCTTCGGCGGCGCGGTGGAGGCCGCGGGCAGCAGCTCGGGGAAGCTCGACGTACCCAGGATGTCGGGCGGGAGCCCCTCCACCGACTCGACCCCCGACAGCTGCGCGGCCCGGTCGAAGAGCACGATGAACGTACGGTCGGGCGAGCCCGGCCGGCGCAGCGCCACCCGTACCCGCACCTCCTCCGGGTCGGCGGCCAGGACTGTCGCGGTTGTCTCCAACACCGTCTCGTCGACGGTCCGCTCGGCCGGCTCGTTGCCCAGCCGGGTGGTGGTGACCGACTGCACCTTCACCTCGTAGCGGTACTGGGCGCCCACCGGAGGACGGAAGGCCACCTCCACCTTCTCGTCACTGCCGTTGCTGCACCCGGCCAGGGCCTGGATCACCACGACGCCCACGATCACGAAGCGCCGCACAGCGGTAAAGATACCCGCGTGGAAGCTCCGGACCGCCTGGACGACCTGCTGGCGCCTCTGCGGGCCGACCCCGGGTCCACCGGGATCTTCACCGACTTCGACGGCACCCTGGCCCCCATCGTCGACGACCCGGCCGCGGCTCGGGCCCTCGACGGCGCGGTCGACGTGCTGGCCGAACTGGCCCGCCGCTACCGGCGGGTCGGGGTCATCTCCGGCCGGCCGGGCTCGTTCCTGGCCACCCAACTGGGAGGCCGGGGGCTGTTCGTGTCAGGGCTCTACGGCCTGGAGACGGTCGACGACGACGGCGTCCACGCCACCGCCGAAGCCGAGGAGTGGCGCCACGCCGTCGAGCAGGCCGTTGCCCGGGCCGACGCCGAACTGGCCGGCGTGGGCGTGGAGCGCAAGGGCCTGTCGGTCACCCTGCACTACCGCAGCGACCCCTCGCGGCGCGAGGAGGTGGAGGCATGGGCCGGCGCCGAGGCCGAGCGGTCCGGGCTGGTCGCCCACCCGGCGCGCATGTCGGTCGAGCTCCGTCCGCCGGTACAGTCCGACAAGGGGACGGTGCTGGCCGGGGCGGCCGAGGGCCTCCGGGCCGCCTGCTTCCTGGGCGACGACCGCGGCGACCTCGAGGCCTTCGACGCCCTCGACCGGATGGCGGAGGGCGGCGCCGCGGTGGTGCGGGTGGCGGTGACCACCACCGAGGCCCCACCGGAGCTTCGGGAGCGGGCCGACGTGGTGGTGGACGGCCCGGAGGGCGCCCTCGACGTCCTCCGGCGCCTCTGAGCCATCCCGGTTACCAGCCGGCGGCGGCCAGCTGGTCGAACAGCCAGTCCTGAGGGGCCCGGGCCCGGATGGCCTTGGTCAGACCGGCGCCGTGGGCCTGGCGCTCCGCGTCGCTCATCCGCAGGGCCCGGTCCAGGACGTCGGCGGTGCCGGCCACGTCGAACGGGTTGACCTCCAGGGCCGTGCCCCCCAGCTCCTCCCACACCCCTGCCTCCCGGCTGAGGGCGAGGACGCCGTGGCGACGGTTGAGCATCGGACCCTCCTTGGCGACGAGGTTCAGGCCGTCGCTGATGGGGTTCACCAGTAGGACGTCGTAGCGGGTCAGGGCCGCGACCGACCGGGGGAAGTTGTCCGACGTCCGCAGCAGGATGGGCTCCCACCCCGGTGTGCCCCATCGTTCGTTGATGGTGGCGGCCAGGGCCTCGACCTCGTGGCGGTAGGCCAGGTACTCGGCCAGCCCCTCCCGCGATGGGTAGACGAACGCCGCGAACACCACCTGCTCCCGCCACTCCGGATACGTCCGGAGCAGGTCGTCGTAGGCCCAGAACCCCCGGAGCAGGTTCTTCGACAGCTCGATGCGGTCGACCCGCAGGATGAGCCGGCGACCCTGCACCACCTCGTCCAGCGCCGCCGCCTCCCGGCAGCTGGCCTCGGACGCCGCCACCCCGGCCAGGTCTTCGGCGTCGGGCGTGAGCGGCGACACGAACGTGGCCGGCGTGAACCCCAGCACCTCGGCGCAGCAGGCGGTGAAGTTGGCCGCCCACCGGCTGGCGTGGAAGCCGCACGAGGCGTGGCTGCCCATGCCGACGAGCAGCTCCTCGGCCACGTCCGACGGCAGCAGGCGCAGGGCGCCGGGCTCGCAGAACGGGATGTGGGTGAAGTGGACCGAGCGCACGTCGGGCCGCTCCTGGGACAGCCAGGTGCCCACCAGGGCCAGGTGGTAGTCCTGCACGAGCACGACGGCCCCCTCGGGGGCCTCCTCGGTGATGGTGGCCGCGAACTCGCGGTTGACCCGCCGGTAGGCGTTCCACGCCTCCCGCCATCTCCGGTCGAGGCGTGGCCGGCGGGGCAGGTCGGACAGGCCGTGGTGGAGGAACCACAGGGTCGAGTTCGAGACCACGTCGTAGGCCATGCGATAGTCCTCGGCGTCGACCGCGAGGCACCGGAACGAGAACCCGTGGGCCTGCACCGTTCCCGACTCGGCCGCCTCCCGGTCGACGTCGCTGATGGCCGCCGCCAGCCACGACGCGCCCAGGTCGCGGACCAGTGGCGCCAGGCTCGACACCAGCCCGCCACCGCCCCGGGTGGCCACCAGCGCCCCGTCCTGACCACGGGCGAACGACAGAGGCCCCCGGTTGGAGACGACCATGACCGGGGGGTGGGCCTCGGTCATGCGACACCATAACGGGATGGCGACGCGCCGCCGGGTGTTGGCTGCACCGGACAAGTTCCGCGGAACGGCCACCGCCGCCGAGGTCGCCGCGGCCGTGCAACAGGCCGCCGGCGCCGCCGGCTGGACGTGCGACCCCGCCCCCGTCGCCGACGGTGGCGAGGGCACCCTCGAAGCGTTGCTCCCCGCTCACGGGGCCGCTCGGGCCCTGTTCCCCGCTCAGGGGGCCACTCGGGCCCTCGCCGGCACCGTGCACCGGAGAACCGTGCGCGGGCCCCTCGGCGACCCCGTGACGGCGCAGTGGCGAATGCAGGGCGACGTGGCCGTCGTCGAGATGGCGCAGGCGTCGGGCCTCGGCCTCGTGGGCGGCGCCCGGGGCAACGACCCCCTCAGGGCGTCGACGGCCGGCACGGGGGAGCTCATCGCCGCGGCCATCGACGCCGGCGCCTGTCAGGTCATCGTGGGCGCGGGCGGGTCGGCTTCGACCGACGGCGGACTGGCCGCGCTCACCGCGCTCAACCCCGGCCGCCGGCTGCGGGGCGTGGATCTCATCGTGGCCTGCGACGTGACGACCACCTTCGTCGACGCGGCAGACGTGTTCGCCGCCCAGAAGGGAGCCTCGCCGGCCCAGGTGGCGCTCCTTCGCCGGCGCCTCGAGCGGCTGGCCCAGGTCTACGTCCGCGACTACGGGGTCGACGTCCGACACATCCCGGGCTCCGGCGCCGCCGGTGGGTTGGCCGGGGGGCTGGCCGCGGCCGGGGCCACGCTCGTCCCCGGGTTCGACGTGGTGGCCGACGCCGTCGGCCTGGCCGACCGGGCGCCCGCGGCCGACCTGGTGGTCACCGGTGAGGGCGTGCTCGACGCCGAGTCGTTCGCGGGCAAGGCCGTCGGCGGGGTGGTGGCGCTGGCGGTCGCGGCCGGCGTGCCGGTGCTGGTCGTGGCCGGCGAGGTCTACGCCGAGGAGCTGCAGGACGCCGGGCCCACGGTCGAGATCGTCTCGCTCACCGAGCGGTTCGGGCCGGAACGGGCCCGAACCGACGTGCTGGAGTGCGTCCGGCAGGTCGTCGGCCGGCGGCTGGAAGATGTGCTTTGACGGCCGCACCCCGTACCGCCATCATGGGAACATCATCCAGAGCGGCTGAGGGACCGGGCCCAGCGACGCCGCGACAACCAGCAGCCCCCCGCACGGGGGCGGCCAGGTGCCAAAGCCCGGACCGATGAGGAGCTGCGCATGTTCGTCGAAGGTCTCCGCTGCCGTGAGTGCGGCCACGGGTTCCCGGCCGAGGCCCTGCACGTCTGCGACTGGTGCTTCGGCCCGCTCGAGGCGGTCTACGACTACGACGCCATACGGGCCGCCACCACCCGACAGGGCGTCGCCGGGGGACCACTGTCGATCTGGCGTTACGCCAACCTGCTGCCCGCCATCAACGACGGGGCCGTCGACCTGGGAGCCGGCTTCACGCCGCTCGTCCGGGCCGACCGGCTCGCGGCGGAGCTCGGGCTGGGCGAGCTGTGGCTGAAGAACGACACCTTGAACCCCACCGGGTCGTTCAAGGACCGGGTGGTCTCGGTGGCGCTGGCCCGGGCCCGGGCCATGGGGTTCAAGGTCGCGGCCTGCGCGTCCACCGGCAACCTGGCCAACTCCGTCGCCGCCCACGCAGCCCGCGCCGGCATGCGCCACTTCGTGTTCATCCCCGCCGACCTGGAGGCGGGCAAGGTGATCACCACCGGGGTCTTCGGGCCCAACCTGATCGCCGTCGACGGCGGCTACGACGACGTCAACCGTCTCTGCGCCGAGCTGGCGTCCGAGCACCCGACATGGGCGTTCGTCAACGTCAACCTGCGCACCTACTACGCCGAGGGGTCCAAGACCCTCGCCTTCGAGACGGCCGAGCAGCTCGGGTGGCAGACGCCCGACCACGTGGTGGTGCCCGTGGCCTCGGGCTCGCAGCTCACCAAGATCGCCAAGGGCTTCCAGGAGCTGTGGAAGGTCGGGCTGGTCGACGAGGAGCCCCACGTACGGGTCTCCGGCGCCCAGGCCGCCGGTTGCTCTCCGGTGGCCACCGCGTTCACCGAGCACCACGACTACATCCGGCCGGTCAAGCCCGACACCATCGCCAAATCGCTGGCCATCGGCAACCCGGCCGACGGTTTCTACGCCCTGGAGGCCGTGCGGTCGAGTGGCGGGGCGGTGGCCGCGGTCACCGACGACGAGATCGCCGAGCACATGCTGCTGCTGGCCCGCACCGAGGGCATCTTCGCCGAGACGGCCGGGGGCGTCACCATCGCCACCCTGGCCAAGCTCGCCGCCCAGGGGGTGGTCCGGCCCGACGAGCGGGTGGTGGCCTACGTCACCGGGCACGGGCTCAAGACCCTCGAGGCCGTGGCCGGTCGGGTGGCGCCCACCGCCACCATCGCCCCGACGATGGCCTCGTTCAACGAGACGGTGGAGGTCTGATGGCGACTGTCCGGGTACCCACCCAGCTCCGGAACCTCTCCGGGGGCGAGGCCGAGGTCACGGTCGGGGGCTCCACCGTCGGCGAGGTGCTCTCGGCGTTGGAATCGGCCCACCCCGGCTTCCGCGATCGGCTGTTCGACGACGGAGGCCAGCTGCGCCGCTTCGTCAACGTCTTCGTGGCCGACGAGGACGTCCGCTTCCTCCAAGGCCTCGACACCAAGGTCGACGACTCCCACACGGTCTCGATCATCCCCGCCGTCGCCGGAGGCTGAAAGGCCGCGCTTGCCAGTTTGATCAACCGCTAACCTTGCGGACGTGGCCGTTGCGACGTACCGCTTGGGGCAGGTCGCCGACCTGCTGGGGGTGAGCGTCGACACCGTGCGACGCTGGGCCGACGCCGGCCGGCTGTCCACCGGCCGCACCCACGGCGGCCAGCGCACCGTCGACGGAGCCGAGCTGGCCCGCTTCCTGCGGGAGAGCGCGTCGGCGCCCGAACCCGACGTGGTCGTCAGCCGGTCGGCCCGCAACCGCTTCCCCGGCATCGTCACCCGGGTGGTGAAGGACGGCGTCA
>JALYGL010000146.1 GCA_030777125.1 Actinomycetota bacterium | reverse complement strand
GAGCTGGTCGACCGCATCTACGCCGAGACGGGCGTCCGGGTCCGGCTGCTGAGCGGCCGGGAGGAGGCCCGCCTGGTGTTCCAGGCGGTGCGGGCCAGCGTGGTCATCGACCCTGGACCGGCGCTGGGACTCGACCTGGGCGGGGGCAGCCTGGAGGTGACGGTGGGAGGCCAGACGGGCATGCTGCGGGCGGCCAGTCTGGAGCTCGGGGTGGCCCGCCTCACCGCCGAGCTGGTTCGCCACGATCCCCCTTCGGCCAACGACGTCCGTCGTCTCCGGGAGCGGGTCACGTCGGCGCTGGCGCCGGTGGCCGACGAGATGACCGCGCTCCACCCGGCCATGGCCGTGGGCACCAGCGGCACCATCTGCGACCTGGCCCGCATGGCTGCCGCCCGCCGCACCGGCGCCGTCCCGGCGTCACTCAACCAGCTCACCGTGCGACGGGAGGACCTCCTCGCCGTGCAGGACGACATCCTCAGCACCCCCGCGTCGAGGCGGCCCCGCATGCCGGGCCTCGACCCCCGCCGGGCCGACCAGATACCGGCCGGTTCCATGGTGCTGACCACCGCCATGGAGCTGTTCGGGTTCAACGAGCTCACCGTCAGCGAGTGGGCCCTGCGGGAGGGCATCGTCCTCGACCTGATCAGCCGCTGGGACCCGGCGGAGTGGAGCGGCGACTCCCACGACATCCGTCGCCGAGCCGTGCTCCACCTGGCCCGCCGCTGCAACTGGGACGAGGCCCACGCCCGTCAGACGGCCCGGCTGGCCACCCGCCTGTTCGACCTGACCGCGCCGCTGCACGGCCTGGGCGACGGCGACCGGGAGCTCCTCGAGTACGCCGCCCTGCTGCACGACATCGGCCACCACGTGAGCATCGAGTCCCACCACAAGCACACCTGCTACCTCATCCAGAACGGGAACCTGCGCGGTTTCGACCACGAGGAGGTCGACGCCCTGGCCGCGCTGGCCCGGTACCACCGGCGAGCCGATCCCAAGCCGTCGCACGAGCCGTTCGCCTCGCTCGACGCCGAACGCCAGCAGCGGGTCACCGCTCTGGCCGCCCTGCTGCGCGTCGCCGACGGGCTGGACTTCGGCCACAGCGGCTCGGTCGACGACCTCGACGTCAGCGTGGGCAAGGGATCGGTCAAGATCCGGGCCTGGGGCACCGACGACCTCGAGCTGGAGCTGTGGGGGGGCCGCCGCAAGCGCCAGCTGTTCGAGAAGGTGTTCGAGCGCCGACTGGAGATCGTCGAGGAGCGCGCCTCCCGCCGAGCGGGCTGAAGGGGCGGGCGGCGCAACCCGAAATCCCCAGGTTGTTCCCCTTCCAATGCACACCCGGGACACGGCATACTGAGCCTGCCCGGCACGGAACAGTGACGGCCGAAAGGAACCGAGGCTCACGCCGAGGTTCGTTCCGGTCAACGCTGGGAAGTGTCGGCGACGACTTCGGTCCCGAGGAGCAGGAGGGTTTCGGCCCGACGGCTACTCGGGGCCGAGTCGCGTCCGGCCGGCCCTTCGAATGGCGGGAGGTCAGACCACCGGCTGGTCGTCCTCGTCCTCCTCGTCCTCCTCGGACTCGGCCGACGACCACTTCAGCTGGAACTCCACCTCCTCCTCGCCGTCCTCCCGCTCGTGCTCGACGGTGATGCGGGCGTGGCGGGGCACGTTCACCCGCTCGCCGGCGACCTGGATCCGGAACGGCTTGCCCGACTCCAGGGCGTCGGCCAGCCGCCGCAACTTGGCCACGAACTCGTTGACCGGGTATCCCCGCTCCACGTCACGGGTCGCGTCGTCCATGTGTCCACCTCCTGGTCGGGCCATACCGTAGGAAGCATGGCCGATCCCGGTGGCGCGCTGGCCGCGCTGGCGGACGCCGTGCTCGGCATCGCCGGCGACCTGTCGATCAACACCGTGCTCGAGCGGCTGGTCGCCGCCGCGAGGGAGCTGGTCGACGCCCGCTACGCCGCCCTCGGGGTGCCCGACGGCGACGGCGGCTTCGCCCGCTTCCTCACCGCCGGCATGACCGACGCCGAGGTGGAGGCCCTCGGGCCCCTGCCCCGGACCCACGGCCTCCTCGGCGCCATGCTCGTCGACCCGACCCCCTACCGGACCCCGGACGTGACCACCGATCCCCGGTTCCGGGGGTGGTGGCCGGCCGGCCATCCCGTCATGCGGTCCTTCCTCGGCGTCCCCATCGTGTTCAAGGGCGACGTGATCGGCGCGTTCTACCTGACCGACAAGACGTCCGGCCAGGCCTTCACCGACGCCGACGAGCAGATGGTGGGCGTGCTCGCCGCCCACGCCGGCGTGCTGATGGAGCACGCCCGGCTGTACGAGCAGAGCCGGGAGCTCTCGATCCTCGACGAGCGGAACCGGGTGGCGCGGGAGCTGCACGACGCCACCACTCAGACGTTGTTCAGCCTGCGGCTGGCAGTGGAGACGGCGGCGGCGTTGATGACCACCGACCCGGCCGGGGCGGCGGCCGAGCTGGACGCGGCCAGGGCGCTCGTCGACGCCACCTTCGCCGAGCTGCGGGCGCTCGTCTTCGAGCTCCGGCCTCCGGCCCTCGACGCCGACGGGTTGGTCACGTCCGTGCGCAAGCACCTGGAGGTGGCCGGACGGGCCCACGGGCTCCGCGTCGGGCTGAAGGCCACGGGCGACGAGCAGCTGTCGCCCCAGACGCAGCGGGAGGTGTTCCGGATCCTGCAGGAGGCGGTCACCAACGTGTTGCGCCACGCTCGGGCCTCGACCCTGGAAGTGACCCTGGCCTTCGGCGGCGGTGGTGTGGCGGCCACGGTCCACGACGACGGGGCCGGCTTCGACCCTGGTGCCCGGCTCATCCGGTCGCGCCGCCTGGGGCTCACCTCCATGCGTGAGCGGGCCCGGGCCCTGGGCGGCCGGCTCACCATCGAGTCCGCCCCCGGACAGGGGACGACGGTGCGGGTCGAGGTGCCCCGTGACGCCGGCTGAGCCGCACGCGCCGATCCGGGTGCTCGTCGTCGACGACCACCCCATCGTCCGTCAGGGCCTGCGCTCGTTCCTCGCCTCGCGGGAGGGCATCGAGGTGGTGGGCGAGGCCGCTGACGGCGACGCCGCGGTGGAGGAGGCGGCCCGTTTGGTCCCCGATGTGGTGCTGCTCGACCTGTCCATGCCCGGCGGTGGCGGGCTGGACGCCATCCCCCGCCTCCGAGCGGGCGGGGACGGTCCGGCCGTCCTGGTGCTGACCAGCTTCTCCGGCGACGACCAGGTGGTGCCGGCGGTGCGAGCCGGGGCCTCGGGGTACCTCCTGAAGGACGTCGCCGTGGCCGACCTGGAGGCCGCCATCCGGACCCTGCACGGCGGCGGCGCCTGGCTCGATCCCTCCGTGACGCCCGCGGTCATGGACGAGGTCGCCCGGCCCCGAGGGGCGTCGGGGCTCGATCTGCTGACACCTCGCGAGCGGGAGGTGCTGTCCTTGCTGGGCGAGGGGCTGTCCAACCGGCAGCTGGCGGAGCGCCTGTTCGTCGCCGAGAAGACGGTCAAGACCCACGTGAGCTCGGTGCTGGCCAAGCTGGGGCTGGCCGACCGGACCCAGGCCGCCCTCTTCGCCGTGCGTCACGGGCTGACGGAGCGGTCCTAGGACTTCGGACGGACCTGCAAACCGGTCCCCGGCCCGATGTGGTCGGCGGCCGGCGTCCGTACCGTCGGTCCATGACCAACGTTTCACCAACCGCCCTCATCACCGGAGCCTCCCGCGGTCTGGGGCTGGCCCTGGCCCGCAGCCTGGCCGCCGACGGTTGGGCCCTGGTGCTCGACGCCCGAGGTGCCGCCGACCTGGCCCTCGTGGCCGGCGAGCTGTCTGGTTCTACCGGAGTGATCGCCATCGCCGGTGACGTGGCCGACGAGTCCCACCGCGTGGCGCTGACGGAGGCGGTGCGGGGCGTGGGCGGGCTCGACGTCCTCGTCCACAACGCCAGCGCCCTCGGCCCCAGCCCCCAGCCCCGCCTGGCCGAGTACCCGCTGGACGCCTTCGAACGGGTCCTCGCTGTCAACCTGGCTGCGCCCCTACGCCTGACCCAGCTCGTCCTGCCCCTCCTGCGACCTGGCGCCCGAGTGTTGGCGGTGACGTCGGACGCCGCGGTCGAGGCCTACGAGGGCTGGGGGGGCTACGGCGCGTCGAAGGCCGCCCTCGAGGCAGTGTTCGCCGTCCTCGCCGTCGAGCACCCCGAGCTGCGGGTCTACCGGGCCGACCCCGGCGACATGAACACGCGCATGCAGCAGGAGGCGTTCCCGGGCGAGGACGTCTCCGACCGGCCGCCGCCGGAGGACAGCGTGCCCGGCCTCCGGACGCTGATCGACGGCGACCTCCCCAGCGGCCGCTACCAGGCCCGCGCTCTGTCGACGGGGCCCGCTCGGGCCCTGATGACGGGCGGAGTCGCCCGATGACGGTCGTCCTCGATCGGCCCGCGGTCGACTTCCACCTGCCGCCCGAGCGGATCGCCGACGGCCCGCTGGAGGCCGGCGGCGGCCGCCGCCACGACGCCCGGATGCTCGTGGCCTGGCGCTCGACCGAGCGGCTGGTCGACGCCCGCGCTGTCGAGCTCCCGCGCTTCCTGCGGCCGGGCGACGTGCTCGTGGTGAACACGTCGGCCACCCTGCCGGCCGCGGTCCCGACCCTCGATGGTCGCCTGCTGCACCTGTCCACCGAGCTGCCGGGCGGGCTGTGGGTGGTCGAACTGCGCCTCCCATGCCGCGCCGGCAGCCTGCCGGTGGCCGACGGCCGGCCGGGACAGTCCGTCACCCTCGCCGGGGGCGGGCGGGCCGACCTGGTGGCGACGTTCCCCGCCGGGGAAAGCGGGCCGTCCCGGCTGCTGACCGCCACCCTGTCCCTCCCCACCGGCGTCCATTCGTACCTGGCCCGGTTCGGCCGCCCCATCCGCTACGGCTGCCCGGACACGGCCTGGCCCCTCTCCGACTACCAGACCGTCTTCGCCACCACCCCGGGCAGCGCGGAGATGGCGTCCGCGGCCCGGCCCTTCACCGCCGAGCTGGTGACCTCGCTGGTGGCGGCCGGCGTGGTGTTCGCCCCGCTGATCCTCCACACGGGCGTGTCGTCCCAGGAAGCGGGCGATCCGCCGTACCCGGAGCGGTTCGCCGTTCCCGCCGCTACGGCCGAGGTGGTGAACGCGGCCCGGGCCAACCGTCACCGGGTGATCGCCGTGGGCACCACGTCGGCCAGGGCCCTCGAGACGGTCGTCGACGAGTCGGGGCGGGCTCATCCCGGGAGCGGGTGGACGGAGCTCGTCATCAGCCCGTCGCGGGGCGTGCGGGGCATCGACGGCCTGCTCACCGGCTGGCACGAGCCCGAGGCTTCGCACCTGCACCTGCTGGAGGCGGTCGCCGGCCGGCCGGTGGTCGAGCGGAGTTACTCGTACGCCCTCTCGGCGGGGTACCGATGGCACGAGTTCGGCGACGTCCACCTGGTGCTCCCCTGAACGGCCACGGAGTCGCCGACCCCGGGACGATTCATCGTGCCGCCACACTGGCGCAACCATGCCGTTGCCGGGCGTCCCTATGGTCGCATCCCATGACCCGGTCCGTGACCAACGACGATCGTGGCGACCAGACCCGCGGCGGTGACGGCATGCCCCGCAACTACCTGCGGGCCTGCCTCCTGCTCATCCTGACCGACGGGCCCGCCCACGGCTACGACATGGCGAACCACCTCGCCACGCTGGGATTGTCGACCGTCGGCAAGGGAGGCATGTACCGCACGCTGCGGGCCATGGAGGACGACGGACTCGTCGACTCGGGCTGGGAACACTCGCAGAGCGGACCGCTGCGTCGGAGCTACGACCTGACGCCGGAGGGCCGGACCTGGCTGAAGGCCTGGGCCGAGGCCATGCGGTCCGGCCAGGAGTTCGCCGCCACCTACCTCCGCCGCTACGAAGCAGCCCGCCGCATGCTCCCCGCGCCACGCTCGTCCTCGTCCCGCACGTCGCCGGCCGCCTGAGCCGGGGGTCCGACCGTCCTCATGCGCCGATGGGCTCGGCCGGACGGGCGGGCCCGGATGCCGGCTCGGTCCGGCGCGGATCGCGGTCTCCCGCACCGGCCGTCCGGTCGCGGCGCCGCCGCCCCTCCCAGCTGAACGAGTCGTCACGGGTACGGGGGTCGAGGAAGTCGCGCAGGCCGTCACCGGCCAGATTGAAGGCCAGCACCATCAGGGTGATGGCCAGTCCGGGATAGACGAGCAGCTGGGGCGCCCGGTCGAGGAACGCTCGGGCCTCCGACAGCATCGCTCCCCACTCGGCGGTGGGCGGGGAGATGCCGAAACCGAGGAACGACAGGCTGGACACCAGGAGAAGGACGCGTCCCATCTCGAGCGTGCTGAGCACGACGACCGGGCCGACCAGGTTGGGGACGATGTGGCGGAGCACGATCCGTGATCGGGTGGCGCCCAGGGCGCGCGCGGCCTGGACGAAATCGCGTTCGCGCGTCCTGAACGTCATCCCGCGGACGATCCGGGCGAACCTCGGCCATGCGACCAGGGCGATCACGATGATCAGGTTGCGTAGGCCCTGACCCAACAGGCCCACGACCACGAGGGACAGGATCAGGGTGGGCAGGGCCTGGAGCACGTCGGCCGACCGCATGATGACGCTGTCGGCGAACCTCCCGTACATGCCGGACACCAGGCCGAAGAAGAGGCCGGTGACGGTGACGCCGACGGTGGCGGCCAGCACCATCACCAGCGACAGCCGGGCGCCGTGGAGGATGCGCGACAACTCGTCGCGCCCGACGTGGTCGGTTCCGAGCGGATGCTCGGCGGAGGGGGAGGCGAACCGGTTGGCGAAGTCGGTGTCGTTCGGGGGATGGGGCGACAGCCAGGGGGCCACGGCGGCGCCGATGACGAACAGGGCCACGACAAGCAGGCCGACGACCGCCGAACGATCTCGGAGCAGCCGCCGGAGCGCCTTCCGCCTCCCACTGACGGCAGAGATGTCGTCGGTCCGGATGACGGCACCCTCCAGGACGCTCATGTCGCCGCCTCGAGCCGGATACGAGGATCGAGGAGGCGGTACGACATGTCGACCAGGAGGTTCATGACGAGGAAGACGGCGCCCGAGAACAGGACGACGGCCTGGATCGTGGGGTAGTCCCGCTGGGAGATGGCCTCGAAGGTGAGCTGACCCATGCCGGGCCAGGCGAAGATCACCTCGACGACAACCGCTCCCTCCAGCAGTTCGGCAATGACCACGCCCATGTAGGTGACCATCGGGATGGCGGCGTTGCGCAAGCCGTGACGGACGACGACCTGTGACGGCCGGAGGCCCTTGCTCCGGGCCGTGCGCATGTGGTCCTCGGTGAACACCTCCAGCAGGCTCGACCGGAGCAGCCTGGAGATGACCGCAGTGGGGAGCGCGGCCAGAGCCAGTGACGGCAGGACGAGGCTCTCGATCCCCTGCCGGCCCGCTACGGGAAAGAGCTGCAGCTTGGTGGCGAAGAAGATGATGAGCAGGTAGGCCATGAAGAACCCGGGCACCGATGCGAAGACGAGGGCGAGGAACCGGAGGCCGTGGTCGACCCAGTGCCGGTGGAACATGGCTGCGGCCACGCCGAGGGGAACCGCCATTACGACCACGAACAGGAACGCGCTGACGGCCAGCTCGACGGTTGCCGGGACGCGGTCGCGGATCTCGTCGGCCACGGGCCGCTTCTTGTAGAAGGACTCACCCAGGTCCCCCGACACCGCCCCCTTCAGCCACAACCCGTACTGGGTGAAGAAGGGCCGGTCGAGATTGAGCTCCCTCCTGGCCTCGTCGATCTGGGCGGGCGTGGGCTCGTTGCCCGAGTGCACCCGCCGGGCCAGCTCCTCCGCCGGGTCACCGGGCGCGGCGGACACGAGAACGAAGATGAGGAGCGACAGCCCCAGCAGGGTCGGTATGGCGATCAGGAGTCGACGGGCGAGGTACCGCCCCACCTCCTAGCTCCCGTTCGTCTTGGTAAGGCTGAACCAGGTCTGGTTGGTGAACGAGGGGTGCGGGTCGGTGAAGTTGACGTTCCTGGCCATGCCGTAGATCCGGTACACGTTGGCCAGGTTCACGACGATGTACTCCTCGTTGGAGAGGATCTTCATCATGGTGGCCGCCGCCTTCTGGACCTCGGGGGTGGTCTTGGCCGCCAGCGCCTTCTCCGCCTCGACGTCGAACTGGCCGCCCGGGGCGAACTGGGCCGTGTTGGCGTTCTTGGAGTACATCCGGAGCACGGGGAGGAACGCCGGGTTCCCGTCGTTCTGGTTCGGCGGCTCGAGGTCGAGGTCGAAGTCCCCCTTGCCGCTGCTGTAGAGCGCGTTACGGGTGGCGGCGTCCGGTGTCTTCTTGATCTCGACGTCGATGCCGACAGCCTTGAGGTTCGACTGGATCACCAGCAACGCCGACTCCGGCACCTCCTGCTGGCCCAAGAGCTTGAGGGTCAGCCGCCTGTCGCCCTTCATCCGGATGCCGTCCGGTCCCGGCGTCCACCCGGCGTCGTCGAGCACCTTCTTGGCCCGGTTGGGGTCGAGCGGGACGGGGGCAACGTCGTCGGCCGCCGCGCCCAGCACCCCTGGAGGCGCCATCCAGCGACCCGGGTCGCCGTTGCCGTCGAGAACGACGTCGACGTAGGACTTGCGATCGATGGCGTGGGCGACGGCCTCGCGGACGGCCTTCTCGGCCGTGAGCCGGCCCTCGGTCTTGTTGACGTAGATCAGGTGCGTCCGCCCGAACTTGGAGCGCACCACTCGGAAGCGGTTGTCGGCCTCGAGCGACCTGGCCGCATCGGGCGGCAGGTCGATCACGAAGTCGACCTGCCCCGCCTTGAGGGCCTCCAGGCGGGTCTGGGGATCGGGCAGGAACTGGATCGTCATGCGCTTGGCCTTGGGCTTCTCGCCCCAGTAGGCATCGTTTCGCTCGAAGACGGCGCTCTGCTTGGGGGTGTAGCTGACGTACTTCCACGGGCCTGTGCCCGCGTAGGGGGGGGTGTCGTTGTGGGTGTTGCGCTTCACGATGGCGCCCTCGGGGTGGACGATCTGCTCGGGGATGCGCAGGTTCGGCCGGACCGGCGTGAAGTCGACCGTGAAGTCGTCGATCTTCTTCACCGAGTCGGGGCCCAGGGTGTTGGCCACCGTGGGAAGGGTCTTGCCCTCCGGCTGGCGGACCCCCCAGGTCCACACCACGTCGTCGGCGCCGAAGGGCGAGCCGTCGTGGAACTGGACGTTGCGACGGAGGAAGAATCGCCACGTCTTGCCGTCCGGCTGCAGCTCCCAGCGTTCGGCCAGCCCCGGCTTGAGGGTGTAGTCCGATGCGAGGTAGACCAACGGCTCGTACAGGTTGACGTTGTGGACGTACATGAAGTGGGTCGCCTTGGCCCCGCCGCCGTTGTCCGGCCACTGGTCCTCGGCGGCGGCGATACGGATCTCGGCATTCGGGTCGGCGGCACCCTGGGCCTGGGACCCGGTGCCGGTGCCGTTGTCGCTGCCGCCACCACAGGCGGCGGCCAGAATGCCCAGGACCAGGGCCAGAAGGACGGACTTGCGTCGCACGGTTGAGACCCCCCAGTTCATCTGTTCGCGGGGCGCAGGAACTCCCCCAGTGAGTGTCCTACGCTTGCGGGGCTTATACAACCATCCGGGCAATATGTGAGCCAGAACCCGATCCTCGCCGTCTCCGACCTGAACGTCACGTTCCGCACCGCCGAGGGGGTGGTCCAGGCCGTGCGCGGCGTCGACCTCGACGTCGACGAAGCCGGGGTGCTCGGCATCGTCGGCGAGTCGGGCTCCGGCAAGACGGTCACCATGCTCGCCGTGCTGGGGCTGCTCCCGGCGACGGCCACCGTCACCGGCTCCGTCCGGTACCGGGGACGGGAGCTGCTGGCCCTTCCGCCGGGGGAGCTGCGCAAGCTCCGGGGGGCCAAGCTGGCCATGATCTTCCAGGACCCGACGAGCTCGCTCAACCCGGTGTTCACCATCGGCCACCAGATCGCCGAGGGGATCCGGGTGCACCACCCGGAGGTCGGCCGCAAGGAGGGCATCCGCCGGGCGGTGGAGCTGCTGGAGCTGGTTGGCATCCCCCAACCCGACCGCCGGGCCCGCGACTACCCCCACCAGTTCTCGGGCGGCATGTGCCAGCGGGCCATGATCGCCATGGCCGTCGCCAACGACCCCGAAGTCCTCATCGCCGACGAGCCGACGACGGCCCTCGACGTCACCATCCAGGCCCAGATCCTCGACGTGCTGCGCGACATCCGGCGGGAGAAGGGCGTGGCCATCGTGCTCATCAGCCACGACCTGGGCGTGGTCGCCGGGCTCGTCGACCGGGTGGCGGTGATGTACTCGGGCCGGGTGGTCGAGCGGGGGGCCGTCGACGACGTGTACTACCGCCCCCATCATCCCTACACCCGGGGCCTGCTGGCGTCGCTCCCCCGCCTCGACGAGTCCGGCCACAGCCAGCTCACCGCCATCCCGGGCGCTCCGCCGTCGATGCTGCACCTGCCGCCCGGGTGTGTCTTCCACCCGCGCTGCCCCCACGCCCAGCCCAACTGCCAGGTCGACGACCCGGCGCTGCGACGGGTGGGGCCGGTGGAGTCGGCCTGCCACTACGCGGAGACGCTCGACACCCCGGCCGAGCCCGTCCGGGCGGTCTGATGGCGGACGTCGGCCTGCAACCCGGGGCGGCCGAGGCCGCATCCGCCGGCGGTCCGGCCGGACGCGAGCCGCTCCTGGCGGTGCGGGACCTGGTGAAGGAGTTTCCCGTGCGGGGCGGCGGGCTGCTGCGCCGCACCGTCGGGAAGGTGCACGCCGTCTCCGGAATCTCGTTCGACCTGTTCGAGGGCGACACGCTCGGGCTGGTCGGGGAGTCCGGGTGTGGCAAGTCCACCACCGCCCGCTGCATTCTCCGGCTGATCGAGCCCACCGCCGGCCAGGTGCGGTTCCGGGGCCACGACGTGCTCACCATGGACCGGCGCCGGATGCGCCAGGCCCGGCGCGACCTGCAGATCGTCTTCCAGGACCCCTACGCCTCGCTCAATCCCCGGATGCTGGTGTCGTCGATCGTGGCCGAGCCCCTGGTGATCCACGGCATGTCGCGGGCCAAGGCCAAGGCCCGGGCCGGCGAGCTGCTGGAGCTGGTGCGGTTGCGCCCGGAACACGGCAATCGCTACCCCCACGAGTTCTCCACCGGCCAGCGCCAACGCATCGGCGTGGCCCGGGCCCTGGCCCTGGAGCCCGACATCCTCATCCTGGACGAGCCCGTGTCGGCCCTCGACGTCAGCATCCGGGCCGGGGTGCTGAACCTGCTCGAACAGCTCCGCGACGAGCTGGACCTGTCGTTCCTGTTCATCTCCCACGACCTCTCTGTCGTCCGCCACATCTGCGACCGGGTGGCGGTGATGTACATGGGCAAGATCGTGGAGATCGGGTCCCGGGCCGACATCTACGAGCGTCCGGCCCACCCCTACACGCAGGCCCTGCTGTCGGCCGTCCCGCTGCCCGACCCGCAGGCGGAGCGGGCGCGCACGCGGATCGTCCTCACCGGCGACCTCCCCAGCCCCGTCGACCCGCCGTCGGGGTGCCGGTTCCGGACCCGGTGCTGGAAGGCCCAGGACCTCTGCGCCCGGGAGGAGCCGGCACTCACCGATCGGGGCCAGGGTCACCCCTCGGCGTGCCACTTCGCGGAGACGGTCGAGGTCGTCCCCTAGCTCGGTCGGACAGGTGTTCCGGCCCGGCCGTTTACCCTGGCCCCATGAGCGTGAAGCCGGTTCGCTTCGTCATCGTGGGCGGAGGCCCGGCCGGCAACCAGGCGGCCACGTCGGCCGCCCGCCTGGGCGCCGAGGTCACGCTCGTCGAGCGCGACGTCCTCGGTGGCGCCGCCCACCTGTGGGACTGCATCCCGTCCAAGGCCATGATCGCCAGCGGCGGGGCCATGGCGTTCGTCCACCGCTCACCCGGCATGGGGCTCGGCACCCTCCGGGCCGAGCTCGACCTGGACGGCATCAAGCGCCGCATCGCCGACATCGAGGACCGCCTGCACCACGCCGTGGCCGACCTGCTGGGCGACCAGGGGGTGCGCACCATCGCCGGGACCGGGCGGCTGGCCGGGCCGCACGAGGTGGTGGCGGAGACGGCGGGCGGTGAGGAGGTGCTGGAGGCCGACGCCATCCTGCTGTGCACCGGGAGCCGGCCCCGCATCCCGGACTGGTGCACGCCCGACGGCGACCGGGTCCTCACCACCCGCCAGGCCTACCCCCCGCCCGTGCTGCCCGAGCACCTGGTCGTGATCGGGTCGGGCGTGACCGGCGTCGAGTTCGTGCACATGTTCGCCTCGTTCGGGTCCCAGGTCTCGCTCATCGTCAGCCGTCAGCAGGTCCTGCCCAACAAGGACCCCGAGGTGGCCGCGGCCCTGGAGGACGACTTCCTGCGGCGGGGGGTCAACCTGCTGAAGGGGGCGCGGGCGGTCGGTATCGACCGGGAGGACGACGGCGTGGCCGTGCGCTGCAACGACGGCCGGGTGGCCCGGGGCAGCCACGTCCTGCTCGCCATCGGCGCCGTGCCCAACTCCGAGGGCCTCGGGCTCGAGCGGGCGGGCATCGAGGTCGACGGGGACGGCTACGTGCCCGTGAACCAGCACTGCCAGTCCAACCTGCCCCACGTCTACGCCGCCGGCGACCTGTCCGGGAAGCTGCCCCTGTCCTCGGTGGCCTCCATGCAGGGCCGCAAGATCGCCGACCACGTCATGGGCCAGCACTCCCGCCAGCACCGCCACCTCGACTACGACAAGGCGGCCCAGGCCATCTTCACCGAGCCCGAGATCGCCGAGGTGGGCGTCGCCGAGGCCGAGGCGTTCGCCACCGGCCGCAAGATCCGGGTGACCAAGGTGCCCTTCTCGGCCAACGCCAAGGCCCTCATTAACAACGACCCCCGCGGGTTCGTGAAGATCGTGTCCGACCCGGCCACCGGCATCGTCCTGGGTGGCTCCATCGTCGGCCGCCACGCGGCCGAGCTCATCTCCGTCATCGCCCTGGCCGTGAACTGCAACCTGCGGGTGTCCGACGTCTTCGACAGCCTGCTGGTGCACCCCACCCTGTCGGAGTCGCTCTCGGACGCGGCCGAGTAGGCCCTACTCGACCACCACCAGAACGTCGCCGGCGCTGACGTTGTCACCGGCAGCCACCCGGACCTCGGTGACGGTGCCGGCCTGCTCGCTGTCCACCTGGTTCTCCATCTTCATGGCCTCGAGGACGCAGACGGCCTGGCCCACCTCGATGCGGTCGCCGACCGAGACCACGACCTCGACGATGGTGCCCTGCATCGGCGCGACCACCCGTCCCCCACGGGCGCCGGTGGT
>JALYGL010000145.1 GCA_030777125.1 Actinomycetota bacterium | reverse complement strand
CATTGACTCCAACAAACCATCAGGGAAGGGACAGTCTGGGTGCAGTGGGCCGAGCCGGCTGGTAGGATGGACGCCCCTAGCTGGGGGTGGCCGGCACCGGGCCGGCCCACGCGCGTGTGTCGACGGGAGAGTGCTGGATGCCGACCCTGCTGGCCCCTACGCCCCTGACCGAGCCCGAGCGCAGCGCCGTCCTCGGCGAGATCGAGCAGTTCCTGCAGACGGCCGTCACCACGTTGGAGGCGGAGGCCGCCCCGGCCCGTGGTCCCGGCCGCCCGCGCGTCCTGCCAGCGCTGTGCCTGTGGGCTGGCCTGCTCGTCTGCGTCGTGCATGGTTTCTCCAGCTATCTGAGCCTGTGGCGCCTGCTCAGCGGGGTGGGGCTATGGGCCTTCCCGCGCATCCCCATCACCGATCAAGCCCTCTATGCCCGGCTGGCCCGCGACGGCACTGGCCCGCTGGAGCGCCTCTTTGCCCACATCAGCACGCTGCTGGCCGATCGGCTGGCCCCCTATGCCGCCACTAGCCTGGCCCCCTTCGCCACCGCCGTCTATGCTCTCGATGAGACCACCCTCGACCAGGTCGCCCGCCTGCTGCCCGCCCTGCGCCAGGTGCCGGCGGGGGCAGCCGCCTTGCTGCCCGGCAAACTGGCCGGGCTGTTCGACCTGCGCCGCCAGCAGTGGGCGCAGGTGGAGTACATCGAGAATCCCCAGCAGAATGAGAAGGTGGCGGCGCGCGGGCTGGTGGCCGGGCTGGCCGCCGGCAGCCTGATCCTGGCCGACCTGGGCTACTTCGCCTTCCAGTGGTTCGATGACCTGACGACGGCCGGGCTGTGGTGGGTGTGGCGGCTACGCAGCAAGACCAGCTACACCGTCCTCCATACGCTTTACTCCTGCGGCGATACGCTCGATGCCATCGTCTGGCTGGGCGCCCATCGCGCCGACCGCGCCCAGCACGCCGTGCGCCTGGTCCAGTTCCAGCATGGGGGCACCCTCTATCGCTATGTCACCAATGTCTTGGACCCGACGGTGCTGCCCATGGCCGAGATCGCTCAACTGTATGCCCGCCGCTGGGACATTGAACTGGCCTTCAAGCTGGTCAAACAGCACCTGGGGCTGCACCTGCTGTGGGGGGCCAAGCCGGTGATGGTGCTGCAGCAGGTGTGGGCGGTGCTGATCATCGCCCAGGTGCTGCAGGCGCTGCGCCTGGAGATTGCCGGCAAGGCCGGCGTGGACCCGTACGAGGTGTCGCTGCCGTTGCTGGTCGAATACCTGCCCTACTTCGCCTATCGCGGGTTGGACCCGGTCCAGGTCTTTGTCGAGCAGGGGCGGGCCTTGCGCCTCATCCGCCCGTCCACCCGCACCGAGATCACCGCCCCGCTCATCTCCCCGGCCGACCTGATCCCCCTGCCGCCGGACCTGGTACTGGAGCGGCCCCCACGCTATGCCCAGCGCAAGTGTGCACCACGCTCCCAGCCGGCCGCCTAGCCCATCCCTGCTGGTTTGTTGGAGTCAATGACACATGGGTCCGCCCAGGGCAGTAGGGGCGCTGCTGGCTGCGCCCGGTGGGCAGGAGGCAGTAGCCGGTGCAGGGGCGGCCCCGTGGACTGCCTGGGGCAGTAGCGGAGCGGCATCCTGCCGGCCCGCTATTCGTTTTCCCTTTGGAGTGCAGAGGGGTTCCTCTTTGCCAGGGTGCTGGGTGTCCCGACCTCGTCCTCGTGGGGGTGCTGGGGGCGGCGGCCCCCGGCCGGGGCGTGGGGTGTCCCCACCATCGCGTATCTTTCTCCCTTCCCCCAATGGGGGAAGGGCCGGGGATGAGGGAAAGGGCGTCGGGGCGGCGCCCAGGCATGCGGCAACCGCCGTCAGCAGACGAGCCAGAGGTTATGGCAGCCAATACCGAAATCGAGCGGGTCCGGGAGCGGATCGACGTCGTCGACCTGATCGGCGGCTACGTCCAACTCAAGAAGACCGGCCGCAGCTACAAGGGCCTCTGCCCCTTCCACCAGGAGAAGACCCCCTCCTTCATCGTCTTCCCGGAAACGCAGGGCTTCCACTGCTTCGGCTGCGGCCAGGGCGGCGATGCCTTCACCTTCCTAATGAAGGTCGAGGGCCTGGAG
>JALYGL010000144.1 GCA_030777125.1 Actinomycetota bacterium | reverse complement strand
ACCTTGGTGCCCAGGATGGCGTTGAGCAACGTGGACTTCCCGACGTTGGGCCGCCCGACCAGGGTGGCGAACCCCGACCTCACTCGGCGTCGGTGGGCGCCAGCCTGGAGACGCGGACACGGCCGATGCGGCGGCCCTGCACCTTCTCGGCGTGGAGCCGGTGGCCGTCGTAGTCGACCGTCTCGCCCTCGGCGGGCACGTGCCCGAGCAGGAAGTACACCAGGCCGCCGACGGTGTCGTAGTCGCCCTCGGGGAACTCGGCGTCGACCAGGTCGTTGAGCTCGTCGATGGGCATGCGGGCGCTCACCCGCACACCGCCGTCGGGGAGCGGCTCGACGGGCGTCTCCTCCACGTCGTACTCGTCGACGATCTCGCCCACCAGCTCCTCGAGGAGGTCCTCCAGGGTGACGATGCCGGCGGTGCCGCCGTGCTCGTCGACCACGACGGCCATGTGGGTCTTCGACTTCTGCATCTCCGGCATCAGCTCGGCCACCCGCTTGGTCTCCGGCACGAACCGGGCCGGTCGGGTCAGGTCGCGCACCGGCTCCTCGGCCCGCCCCTCCCGGATGGCCCGCATCAGGTCCTTGGCGTACAGGATGCCGGCGATGTCGTCGATGCCCTGCTCGTAGACGGGGATGCGGCTGTAGCCGGCCGACATCACCAGCTCCAGGGCGTCGTTCACGCTGGCCCGGGCCTCCACCGCCACCATGTCGGGGCGGGGCACCATCACCTCGCGCACCACGGTGTCTCCGAACTCGATGATCGAGTGGATGAGCTGGCGTTCCTCCCGCTCGATCACGTCCTCCTCCACGGCCACGTCGGCCATGGCCAGGAGCTCCTCCTCGGACACGAACGGCCCCTTCTCCAGGCCCCGGCCCGGGATGAGCACGTTGGACAGCCCGATGAGGGCGCGCGACAGCAGGCGGACCCCGGGGATGCGGACGATGAGCGACACCACCGGAGCGACCAGCAGCGACGCCCGGTCGGCGTGCTGCACGGCGTAGGTCTTGGGCAGGGCCTCGGCCAGCACGAAGATCACCACCACCTCGCCGGCCGCGGCGACGGCCACACCCAGCGCCCCGAACAGGTCCTTGGCCAGGATGCCCACCAGGGTGGCCGCCACCAGGTGGCACAGCAGGACCAGCAGCAGGATCGGGTTGAGGAACTGTTCCGGGTGCTCGACCAGGTTGAGCAGGGCGTTGGCCCCCCGCCGCTTCTCCTCCACCAAGGTCAGCGCCTTGACCCGGCTGGTGCGGGTCAGGCTGGTCTCGGCCATGGCCAGGAAGGCGGCGGTCATGATCAGGCCGACGACCGCCAGCAGCATGAGGGTCTCGGAGGAGCTCATCGCCGGTGGAAGCGCTCGAGCAGCTCCCGTTCCCGTCGCTCCATGGCCTCCGCTTCCTGGTCGTCCTCGTGGTCCATACCCAGCAGGTGCAGGATGCCGTGCACCACGAGCAGGGCCATCTCGTCGTCGTACGTGCCCGCGTGCGAAGGGGCGTTGCGACGGGCGACGGCCGGGCACACCACCACGTCGCCCAGCAGGGCGGGGGCGTCCGACGGCTCGATGTCGGCGACCGGGCCCGGCCCGAGCGAGTCGGCGGCCCGGGCCCCCAGCTCCACGATGTCGTCGTCGATCGGGAACGACAGCACGTCGGTGGGGCCGTCCTTGCCCAGGAACCGCTTGTTCAGCTCCGCCATGGCCGCCTCGTCCACGAACAGCATCGACAGCTCGGCCTCGCCCCGCACCCCCTGGGCGCCGAGCACGTTCCTGGCCAGCTCCACCAGGTGGCGGGCGTCGACCGGCTCGGCCGACTGCTCGTCGGCCGCGAACACCTCGAGGTCGGTGCCTATGCCGCCGCCGTTCACGACGCCGGCCCGACCCGCTCGTAGGCGTCGACGATGGCCTGCACGATGCGGTGGCGCACCACGTCCTTCGAGGTGAGGTGCACGAAGGCCAGGTCGTCGATCCCGATGAGCACCTTCTCCAGCCCGAGCAGCCCGCTCCGGCCGGCGGCCAGGTCGACCTGGGTGACGTCGCCCGTCACGACGGCCCTCGACCCGAAGCCGATGCGGGTGAGGAACATCTTCATCTGCTCGGGGGTGGTGTTCTGGGCCTCGTCGAGGATCAGGAAGCTGTCGTTGAGGGTGCGGCCCCGCATGTACGCCAGGGGGGCGACCTCGATGGTGTCGCCGTCGAGCAGGCGCTTGGCCCCCTCGGGGCCCAGCATGTCGTAGAGGGCGTCGTAGAGCGGGCGTAGGTAGGGGTCGACCTTGGCCAGAAGGTCGCCGGGGAGGAAGCCCAGGCGCTCCCCGGCCTCCACCGCCGGGCGGGTGAGGATGATGCGGCTCACCTGGCGGGCCTGGAGGGCCTGGACGGCCAGGGCCACGGCCAGGTACGACTTGCCCGTGCCCGCAGGGCCGATGCCGAAGGTGATGGTGTTGCGGGAGATGGCGTCCACATAGCGGCGCTGGCCGGTGGTCTTGGGCCGGACGGTGCGGCCCCGGCTCGAGCGCAGCACCTCCGAGGCCAGCACCTCCGACGGCCGCTCGTCGGCCTTGACCATGTCGATGGTGCGGCCGATGTCGGCCGCATCGAGGCGTTGACCCTGGCCCAGGAGGAGCACCAGCTCCTCGAAGAGGCGCCCGGCCCGCTCGGCGTCGTCGCCGTTGAGCGTGATCTCGTTGCCGCGGACCAGGATCTCCGTGCCCGCGAAGGCGCCCTCGATCAGGCGCAGCAGCTCGTCGCGCTGCCCCAGGAGGTCCACCATCAGGTGGTTGCCGGGAACGAGGATCTTTACCTGGGTGGCGGACACGAGCTGTGGTTCCAGGGTATATCGGGGCCGATCAGCCCGGTGGCCATCCCATCGGCCGGCCGCCGAACACGTGAAGGTGGAGGTGGGCGACGGAGTTCTGGGCGTCGTCGCCGACGTTGAACACCAGACGGTATCCCCGCTCGGCGATGCCCTCGCTCCGCGCCACCCGCTGCGCCGTCTGGAGCATCTCGGACAGCACGCCGGCGTCGGCCTCCCCCACCGTGTCCGCCGACTCGATGTGGCGGCGGGGAACGACGAGCACGTGGACCGGCATGGCCGGCTTGATGTCGCGGAAGGCGTACGTCTGCTCGGTGGACGCCACCTCGTCGGACGGCAGCTCGCCGGCCACGATGCGGCAGAAGATGCAGTCGCCGGGGTTCTCGCTCACTGTTCTCTAGCGTAGAGGCGTGCTCGACGACATCGAGCGGTGGGTGGCGGACGCCCGGGCGGAGGACGCGGCCGGGGAGCGGGTGCGCGAGCGGTGGCTGCGCCAGCAGGCCGAGGAGGAGGCCACCTTCGCCGGTGTGCTGGTCGAAGTGGCCGAGCGGGGCGTGACCGTGACGGTGACGGGCGTTTCGGGACGGCGCCATCAGGGCCGGGTGGCGGCGGTTGGCGCCGACTTCGTGGCCCTCCGGGCCGAGAGCGGGCGCCTGACGCTGCTGGCGCTGGGCTCCGTGGCCCGGATACGGCTGGCGCCGCCCGACCGCCGGGTGTCCGGCAGCCCCCGCGACGGCGCCCAGAGGTCGGAGGTGACGCTGGCCGAGGTTCTGGCCCAGGCCGTCGCCCGCCGACCCCGCCTGAGCGTGCACTCCGGCGCCGACCACCTGCTCGGGGAGCTCCGGTCGGTCGGCGTCGACGTGCTGTCGATCTCCGTCGACGACCAGACCTCGGGGCTGACCTACGCCAGGCTGGCGTCGGTCTCGGAGATCTCCTTCCTCGACTCGGGGTAGAGGTGCTCCAGCGAACCGGGGGTGATGCGCGACGCCCGGATGAACTCGTCGACCTCCGCCTCCTGGAGGCGGATGACCCGGCCGAACTTGTACGCCGGGAGCTCGGCCTCGTTGATCAGGCGGTAGAGCGTGCGGACCGTGACCCCCAGCCGGCGGGCCGCAGCACCGGTGCTCATCCAGCGGATGTCGTCGTCGGCCATGGCCGGATCATACTCCCGGGAAGCGCCAACGCCGTGGGATCTCATGAGCTTTCATATCCGGCGGCGACCGTCGCCGCCAGGCGCCCAGCCCGATCTGAGGGCCACCCCGGATAGGCCCGACGGCCGGCTGGGCGACACTGGCGGCGTGCGGCTACACCCGCGTCACCGCATCGATGCCCGCCCCGCCGACGTGGTGTTCGCGGCCTGGGCCTGCGCGCGCCCCGGTCGCCGCTCGCGACTGGCGCAGCGGGTGGAGGCCACGTGGTCGCCGGCCAGCGATGCCCTGGCGTGCCTGTCGGTGCGGTCGGCGTTCGACCTCCTCCTGTCGGCCGTCGCCCTGCCCGCGGGCAGCGAGGTGCTCGTCTCGAGCGTCACCATCCCGGAGATGGTCCGGATTCTCGACGACCACAGGCTGACCGCGGTACCGGTCGACCTGGACCCGGCCACCCTCGGCCCCAGGCCCGACCTGCTCGACCGGCTGGTCACCGACCGCACCAGGGCCGTGCTGGTCGCCCACCTGTTCGGCGGGCGGCTCGACCTGGCACCGGTCGTGGGGATCTGCCGCAGCCACGACCTGTTGCTGATCGAGGACTGTGCCCAGTCGTTCCGTGGTCTCGGTGACACCGGCACGGCGGCCGCTGATGCGTCCCTGTTCAGCTTCGGGCCCATCAAGACGGCGACCGCCTTCGGGGGCGGGCTGGTGCGGGTCCGGGATCCCGGCGTGCTGGCCGGGATGCGCCGGATGCAGGCGACGTGGCCGGTGCAGACCCGAGCGGCGTTCGCCCGGCGGGTGGCCCGGTTCGCCGCCCTCGTCCTCCTCCAGCACCCGATCGTCTACGGCCTGACCGCGGCCGCCGCCGGGCGGGTCGGGCGCCCGCTCGACGGCGTGATCGCAGGGGCGGCCCGCTCGTTCCCGGAGGGGGCCGCTGTACGCCGCCAGCCGTCCACGCCCCTGCTGGCGGTGCTCCGCCGCCGCCTGGCCGGCTT
>JALYGL010000143.1 GCA_030777125.1 Actinomycetota bacterium | reverse complement strand
ACAGCCGCGGCCCAGAGGTCGGTGGCCGACGGCGGGCCCACGAACGACGCCCGCACGACGCCCTCGGCGTCGGCGACCACGATCGTCGGGACGGCCTTGACGGCGTAGCGGCGGTGGACGTCGGCCTTGGCGGTGACCTCGACGTCCTCGACCGCCACCGCGTCGCTGGCCAGGGCCCTGCACTTGGCCAGCGCGTCGGCGCAGGAGTCGCAGGTGGCGGACGTGAACACGGCCACCAGCCACGGCACGCCGGGCCGGTCGAAATCGGCCCGGTCCAGCTGGGTCGGTACCGGCCACTGTCCCTGGGTCGGGGGCTCGGGCCGCCGCCGCTCGACGAGCACCGCCACCACGGCCACGACGGCCACCACCGCGGCCGCCAGCACGAAGCGCTCCATGTCACAACTATGCCCGCGGACCCGGACTTCGGCGCCGAGCGGGCATGCTGTCGGGGTGGCCGGGGTCGCACGCGTGGGATGCTCCGGCTGGATCTACCGGCACTGGCGGGGCCCGGTGTACCCACCGTCGCTCCCGCAACGACGGTGGTTCGAGCACTACGCCGGCCTGTTCGACACCGTCGAGATCAACAACAGCTTCTACCGGCTGCCCACCGAGTCCGCAGTGGAGGGGTGGGCGGAGCAGGCACCGCCGGGCTTCACCTATTCGCTGAAGCTGGGGGCGTTCGGCTCCCACCGCATGAAGCTTCGCGACGCCGCCTCCTGGCTCCCGAACCACCTCGACCGCGTCGAGCGCCTCGGGGCCACCGCTGGTCCGACGCTCGTGCAGTTGCCGCCCCGGTGGCGGCGCAACACCGAGCGGTTGGACGAGTTCCTGTCCCTGGCCCCGAGGAGCGTCCGATGGGCGGTGGAGGTGCGGGAGGCGTCGTGGTTGCACGACGACGTCTACGAGGTGCTCAGCAGGCACGGCGCCGCCCTGTGCGTCCACGATCTGCTGGCCGGTCACCCGTGGGAACTGACCACCGACTGGACGTACGTTCGGTTCCACGGCCCGCATGCCACCGAGCGGGCGTACCAGGGGCGGTACGGCGAGGAAGGCCTGTTCTGGATGGCTTCCCGGCTGGAGACGTGGCTCGAGGACGGCTGCGACGTGTACGCCTACTTCAACAACGACGACTCCGGTTTCGCGGTCCAGGACGCCCGATGGCTATCCGAACGCCTCTGTCGTCGGTGACCGGCGCAGCGGCGGGCTCCTCGGCGCGGCGCGTCGCTAGGTGCGGCAATCGCCCTAGATGTAAAAATCACTCATTGATTCGGCCTCCGGGTTGATGGACCATGAAACCGCTCGGGCGGCGGAAGTCCGGAGGGGGGCCCGGCGAGGCTCGCACGTGTGCTTCCATCAGGACGGAGAGCGGCCGTCCTGATGGGCCTCTCTCGCCGACACGTCCTCATGACCGCAGGGGTACGGCCATGCCCATGCTGATCCCGGGCCCCCGAGCGCGGTAGAGGTCGCGCTCGACCACGACGGGCTGGGTGGCCGTCACCACCACCGGGGTGGCCGGCCGCCTGATGGAGTCGACCAGACGGACGGCCCGGCGCCTGCCCGGCTCTACCTGCAGGTCCTGCAGCCCGGCGGGCGCGGCCTGGGTGCCGTCGACGAGGACGCCGACCGAGAACGAGGCGACCGCCGGCCCGGGATTGTGCACCACGACCCATTCGTCGACGGCATCGTCGGCCTGGCCGGCCGCCGAGGCCCAGCGCAGCCCGGTGAGCCGGCCACCGGGCGTATGGGAGATGCCTGTCCGGGGCGACGGCGCCCCGCCCTGGATGGTGCGTTCGACCACCACCCCGACGCCGTTGGTGGCCCGCACGGTGACGGCGTGGCCCACACCCTTGGGGATGCGTCCCTCGTTGGCCGCGTCCACCGTCACCCTTGACTCCCGGGGTACGGTGATCCGCAGGGGCTCGGCCTCGCCCGTGTCCAGCGAGAGGGTGAGCTCCACCTCGGCCTCGTCCGGTGACGGGTTGAACACCTGGAATCGCTCGCCCCTCCCGTCGCCGACCAGTCCCTCGGGGAAGTACCACACGTCCCCCACGTCGGCCGACCCCAGGGTCACCGAGGCCCCCGACCGGCCGGCGCTGCCGTCGTAGGTCTGGAGGCGGTGGACGACCAACCGGCCGGTGCGGGCGGAGATACGGGACGCCACCCCCTCGCGACGTTGGACGAAGTCCCCGACGTTCACCACGCTCATGCTCCGGCCCCGCACCGCCAACCCCGTGAGGGCCTGAGGCGTGGACTGCCCCTCCTCGCTGCTGAAGGCGAAGTCGACCACCGCGTCCTCCGGGAACGGGTTGAACAGGGTCAGCAGCTCGGTGGCGTCCCTGGTGGTCACGCCCTCGGCGAAGAACCACCGGTTGGACGCCGACGACGCGCATGCGGCCACGCTGTCGCCCAGCGGTCCGGTGGTCGCCAGCTCCACCACCGCGCCGCCGCCGTCCAGCTCGACGACGGCCGACGCATGCGGCGCCGCGGCCACCTCGGCCAGGCGGACCGTGGCCCGGGTCGCCGGCGGCACCTGGACGCTTCGGGCCCGGATGTCGCCCTGGCTCGGGAACACCGTGACCGCCGCGGTCAGGGCCCGTACGCCCGTGTTGGCCACCACCACGGTGCCGTCGGCGACGCCTCCCGGGTTGGCCGTCGCCCCCGAGCAGTACCAGGCGGACGAGCGGGCCGACTCCGGCGCGGCCATGGGGACGGGCGCGAGCTGGCCGACCGGCTGCCCATCGGAGGCATCGTCGACCGTGCGGTCGATCAGGCCGCCGGCCACCAGCACGGCGGCGATGACGGCCAGCGACAGCCGGCGCAGCGGCGTCCTCATGCCGTCGGCAACGACGCCGACGGGGCCGGCTGCGGTGGGGCCGGCGACGGAGTCACCGCTGGCCGGTGGGCGGGGTCGACCGGCCGGCGGGCCCGGTCCCACCACAGCAGCCGCAGGGCCAGCGCCCACAGGGCGAGCTGGGCGACGATGAGGGCGTACCGCGGGACGGGCGTCCGGAAGCGCAGGGTGGCGGGCCCGGCCCGGTCGGGCGCGAACACGTTGGCCACCCCGAAGGCGTCGGAGCGGTCGGCCTGATCGCCGCCGACCCGGAGGTCCCAACGGGACGACGGTGACTCCGAGACGAAGACCTGCGAGCCGTCGGGCAACGGGCCCGAGAACCTGACCGGGCCGCTCCCGGGCAGGACGGGCCGGTTGGCGCTCAGATCGGCGCCGGCGCCCAGCCCTTCCGAGAAGGCGCCGGTGGCGATGGGCGCGCCGACGCTGGCCCGTCCGGGCCCCCAGGAAGTGTTCTCGTAGACGGCCACCGACGCGTCCGACGGAAGGATGCGCAGGTCGAGTTGCGAGCTCAGGGCTTGCGAGAAGCCGGCGGGCACGTCGGACCCGTCATCGTCGGCCTCGCCCGCGGCCAGCTGGCGGGGAACGACCACGTACCGGACCGCCATCGGGGCCAGCAGTCGGCCCAATCGGACCGTGCCACCGTCGGCGGCGACCCGCAGAGCGCCGGCCAGGGTCTCGGTGGCTTCGGTGGGTGGGCCGGGAAGGAGCTCGTTGGCCTGCGGGGGGCCGTCGCGCGAGGTGGCGTAGGCGACGCCGTCAGCCAGTCTCCATCCGTCGACGGGTAGAACCGCCGGGTCTCCGATCCACAGCACGCGGAAGGCTCCATCGGCGGCCTCCGCCTCCATCCACGCCACCGATCGGGCCACCTCGTTGCCGGGCAGGCCCCACCGCCCGTCGGGGACGGCGCCGAGGAGGGGGAGGGTGGCGATGCCGAGCAACGCGCCGGCCGCTACCGACACCCCCTGGCGCCACCCGAAGCGGTAGCCCCGCAGGTCGACTTCGAAGGCCACCGCACCCAGGGCGACGGCCGCGGCCAGAGCCACCGCGGCCAGGGCGAGGAGCACGTGGGGCGCCTCGAACCGGACGGGCACCCAACCCCGCCCGGACGCCCACGCCACGCCCACGCAGGTCAGCGCGGCCATCCACAGCCGCACGGCCCATGCCAGCCGCCACCCCTTGCCCAGGACCAGGGGCAGGGCGGCGGCGCAGAGGAACCCCCAGCCCAGCGGGCCGGCCCCCATGGGCCCGACGTGGAAACGCAGCAGGGCACCGAGGCCGTGGCCGGCGGCGGTGGTGCGGGGGACCCCGGTGAGCGTCGACCACCCCTCCGGCAGCAGCAGCTGCACCGACCACGGCAACAGCAGCACGAACGCGATCCCCGCGGCGACGGCTGCGGCCACGGCCGCCCCGGCGGCGGCCAACCGCCCCCCGACCACCAACGAGCCGATCACCAACCCGATGCCGGCGAGCACCATGGCGATGGCGACCGACGGCACGAGGACGGCGGCGGCGGCCAGCAGCACGCCGAAGCCGAGCAGCCGCGGCCACCGGGCCGCCTCCGACCCGCCGTCGACGAAGGGCTCGAGGTTCGTCATGCGGAGCAGGCTGTACAGCAGCCACGGTCCGAGGGCGTAGGCGACCAGGGCCCCCCATGCGCCGACGGCCAGGGCGTTGTAGGGCAGGGGCACGACCAGGTAGGCGACGAGGCCGACCACGCGGGCGAGCGTGGACCCGAACGGCCGGACCAGTCGCCACACACCGACCGCGGCCACGGGCCAGGCGCCGAGAACGAGGACCTTCTGGAGGAGGTCGACGTTGCCGAGCAGGAGGGCGCCGGCCGCACCGAGCAGGGCGAACAGCGGCGGGGGAGCCCACTCCGAGCCCAGCCCGGACGTGCGCCACCCGCTCAGGTACTCGGTGAGCAGGGCCGACGGGCGCGGGAGGGGAGCCAGCTCGCCGACGGCCGGCAGCCGCTCGGAGATCAGGTCGCGTGAGCCCACGACGATCGCCAGCAGGACCACGCCGAGCAGCAGCATGGCCGCCCGCACCGGCCCCCGGCCCGCCACCGTCCCCACCAGCTCCTGTCCGGCGGCGACCAGCGCCTGGGCCCGCTCCTCGGCATGGAACCGCCGTTGCAGGTAGAACGTGAGCCGGACGCTGCCCCTCACCTGCAGCCGGCGGACCTCCGAATCCGGGACGGCGCGGGCCCGTTTCACCGCCCGGCGCATGGCCCGCAGGTCCCTCAGGTGGCGGAGGTTCCACCACCAGGCGGAGACCAGCTCTCGGGCCTCGCCCCACCGGCGGGCCAGCACGGCGATGACCGCTTCGAAGACGGTCACCACCGCGGCCTGGGGCAGGACCCGCGCCAGGTGGAGCAGCGAGTAGTTCTTCAGCATGCTGCGGAGATGGTTGCGGGTGATCAGGCGGTCGATCCCGGCGTCGACCGGTTCGGTGCCGCCGAGGTGATGACGGGCCCGGGCGTCGGGCGCCACGACCACCCGGGCGCCCACCAGCTGGGCCCGCCAGCAGAAGTCGACGTCGGCGCCGTGGTCGCCCATGGTCGGGTCGAACCCTCCGAGCTCGCCGAAGAGGTCGGCCCGCACGAGCATGCACGTGGCCGAGACGGCGAAGACGTCGCGCACGCCGTCGTGCTGCTCCTGGTCCAGCTCGCCCGGTTCGACCACCTGGGTGCAGGCGCCGGTCTTGTCGACAGCCAGCCCCACGTCGAGCAGCCGGTCGGGGCGGTCCCACTCGACCACCTTGGGGCCGACGACGCCGGCGTTGGACCGCAGTGCCTCCTCCACCATGAGCCGGACGGCATCGGGCTCGAGGGCCACGTGGTCGCGGCAGAAGACCAGGAACGACGCTCCCTTCACCGTCTCGAGGACGTCGTTGGCCACCGCCGCGAAGCCGCTGTCGCTGCTCATGCGCCGGAGGTAGGCGTCGGGCAGGACCGCCGCCACCCGCCGGCTCACGTCGGCACCGGCACTCCGGCCCGAGTCCATCACGAGCACGGACTGGTTCGGGTAGTCCTGGGCGCCGAGCGACACCAGGGCCTCCTCGAACCATGGTCCGGGCTCGTCGGCGACGACCACCGCCACCACTGGTGGCGCGTACGGCTGGGGCTCCATGCTCGGGAACGAGGCTAGCTGTCCGGCGCCCTCAGAGGTCGGCCGGCCGGCCCCGATCACGGTGTCCCGTCGCCGATGTGGTTTGCTTGAGCGGTGGTCCGATCGATCGACCCGCTGCCCAAATCGGTGAAGGACGCCTTCTACACCGCGGTCGGTTTCGGCGTGCTCGGCGTCCAGGAGCTGCAGGTCCGGCGGCGTGACATGCGCAAGCGGCTGCGCCAGGTCGTCGGCGAGGTGGAGGGCCGGGTCGACCCCCTCCTCGACGACCTCGAGGCCCGCCTCCCCGACGCCCCTCGGGCCGTGGTGAAGCAGGCCCGGGTGGCGGCCAGGACCGTCCAGCACGCCGTCCTGGGGTGAGGCCGGCAGCGCCGACGGGGGCGCCGTGACCGGCCCGGGAGGCCGGTCCATGGGCATTCGCTGGACGACCCGAGGAACGGAGGTCGGGCCGTGACCGGGGAGTCGCTCAAGGGCCGGTTGCTGGTGGCCACGCCGAGCCTCGACGACCCCAACTTCTTCCGCACCGTCGTGCTGATCATCGAGCACGGCGACGAGGGCGCACTGGGCGTGGTGCTCAACCGGCCGTCGGAGCTCGAGGTGTCGGAGCCCCTGCCGGCATGGGCCGACGTGGCCGCCCAGCCGCCGGTCGTCTTCGTGGGCGGTCCGGTGTCACCCAGCTCGGCCATCTGCCTGGGCCGGATGGCACGGGCCGAGGGCCACGACTGGCAGCCGTTGGTCGGGTCCGTGGGCGCCGTCGACCTGAACCTGGCGCCGGCGGAGGTGACGCCCTCTCCGCAGGTGGTGCGGGTCTTCGCCGGCTACGCCGGATGGGGCCCAGGTCAGCTGGAGGCGGAGATCCTCTCCGGAGGCTGGTTCGTCGTCGACGCCGAGCCCGACGACGCCCTGTCCCCGGCGCCCGACGACCTGTGGTCCAGTGTCCTGCGCCGCCAGACCGGCCGGCTGGCCATGTTCGCCGACTACCCGCTGGACCCCTCGACGAACTAGCGGGGCGCGTCCTCCCGCGACGTGGTCGAGGGCGCCCTCGACCGCTCAGATGGCCCCCGTCTCGATGGCCTCCCGGATCCAGGGGATGACCTCGTCGAGGATGTCGTCGAGCGACCGGGTGGCCTCGAACCCCAGCATCCGGCGGGCCTTCTCCGTCGCCGGCACCCGGCGTTGGACGTCGTGCCGGAAGGGATCGTCCGACACGTACCGGAACGGCACGCCGTCTCCGTGGACCTTGCGCCAGATGAGCTCGGCCAGCTCGAGCACGGTGGTGGACGTGGCCGTGGAGAGGTTGAAGTCCTCGTTCCGCGCCGCCGGATGACCCATGGCCAGCACGATGCCGCGACCGATGTCGCCCCCGTAGGTGTAGTGGCGCACCTGCGAGCCGTCGCCCAGGATGTGCAGCGGGTCCTGGCCCTTCAGCACCTTCTGGACCAGGTCCGGGACGACGTGGCTCATGGCCAGCTTGACGTTGCCCGACAGCACCTCCACGTCGCCCAGGGCGCGACCCTCCCCGGTGCCGACGCAGTTGAACGGGCGGACGATGGTGTACGGCACCCCGTACTGGTCCCAGGCGGCCCGGGCGAAGTACTCGACGGCCAGCTTCTGGAACCCGTAGGACGACACCGGTGGCGGGATCTGGCGCTCCTGCCCCTCGAACGACGGCCACGTCGGCGCGGACTCGAACACCATGGACGACGATAGGTAGGTGACCTTCTGCAGCCGGCCCGCTCGGTGGGCGGCGATGGCGGCGTCGCAGGCGGCGGCGGTGATCCGCTCGTTGGCCGCCAGCAGGTCGTAGGCGTAGGTGTGGAAGTAGGAGATCCCCCCGATCAGGGCGGCGCAGGCGATGAAGTGGTCGCAGTCGGCCAGGAGCTCGGTCATGATCCCCACCTCGCGGGCGTCGCCCTCGACCAGCGTGTAGTTCGGGTGCCCGTCGTAGGACTTGGTCACCTTGCCGTACTTGGAGAAGTTGTCGACGCCGACGACGGTGTGGCCCTGGTGGAGCAGCTCCTCCACGACGTAACCGCCGATGAAGCCCGACGAACCTGTGATCAGCACCCTCACAAAGCTCTTCTCCCGGTCCGGCGGTCGAGCTCCTCGAGTGTGAGCTTCGGACCGAACGCCAAGAGATACCAGCGCACGTACCTGCCCAGCCAGGCCATCATCCTGAAGTTCGACACGCCGTCATCGCGGTCGAGCCAGATGGTGGGGATCTCCGCCACCGGCCGGCGCAGGCGCCTGGCCTTGGCCACCAGCTCGATGCCCATCTCGAAGCCGGCGTCGGACTGGATGCTCACCTCCCCGATGAAGTCCCGGGAGTAGGCCTTGAACGAGTTGGTGGCGTCGTGGGTGCCCACCCGGGCGAACCAGTGCAGGCTGAGGCCGGCGAGCTTCGAGAGCATGCGCTTCGGTGTGACCGCGCCGACCTGTTGGCCTCCGCGCGAGTAGCGCGAGGCGGCCGCCACGACCACGCCCCGCTCGACCAGCTTGGCCAGGGCGTCGATCTGCTCGGCGTCATCGGACCCGTCGGCCATG
>JALYGL010000142.1 GCA_030777125.1 Actinomycetota bacterium | reverse complement strand
CCCTGGGGATCGACGGTGCCGCCCACGTCGGGGCCCTACAGGCCAGGGCCGGGCCGCCCGTGGGCGTGGTCGGCAGCGGCCTCGACGTCGTCTACCCCAGGGCCCACGCCCGGCTCTGGGACTCGGTGGCGGGCGCCGGCCTGCTGGTCACCGAGGCCCCGATGGGCGCCCGGCCCGAGCCGTGGCGGTTCCCCGTCCGCAACCGGGTCATCGCCGCCCTGGCCGAGGTCGTCGTGGTCGTCGAGTCGCAGGCCGCCGGAGGCTCCCAGTACACGGTCGAGGCGGCCCAGGCCCGGGGCCGCACGGTGATGGCCGTGCCCGGCCCCGTTCGCAGCCCCACGTCGGCCGGCCCCAACGCCCTGCTGGCCGAGGGCTGTGCACCGGCCCGTGACGCCACCGACATCCTGGTCGCCCTGGGGCTGTCCACGGCCACTACCGCCCCCCGCCCCGACGTCCGGCCGGAACCGGGCCCGGCCGAGGCGCTCGTTCTCGAGGCCCTGGGATGGGAGCCCACCAGCCTGGAGCAGGTCGTCACCCGCAGCGCGTGCCCGCCGGGCACGGTGAGCGTGGCCCTGGCCCGACTGGAGCGCGACGGGTGGGCCACCGTCTCCGGGGGGTGGTGGGAACGGGTCGGCCCTCAGTCTTTGTCGATCAGGTACTCGCCGTCCTGGTACATCCACTTCCACCTGCCGCGTGCGTGACGCCGACCGGGGGTACCGTCTCGGGCATGGCCTGGGAGCTGGACGGGTTCGTCCGGTCGCTCACCTCCGCCGCTCCGGCCACCGTCGCCGCCTACCGCGCCGACGTGGCCGAGTTCGCGGCCTGGGCCGAGCGGGGCGGCATCGCCGGTCCCGAGGGGGTCGACCGGATGACCCTCCGCCGCTACCTGGCCTCCCTCACCACCCGCCGCTACGCCCGGAGCACCATCGCCCGCAAAGCCGCCTCGCTGCGCCGGTACTTCGGCTGGCTGCGGCGAACCGGGGTGCTGGCGGCCGACCCGTCCAGCCGGCTGTCGGCGCCCAAAGGCGACGCCCGCCTCCCCCACGTCCTCAAGCAGCGCGAGCTCGGCGCCCTGATCGCCGCGGCCCGGGCCGACCCGGGGCCCGTCGGCCTGCGGGACACCGCGGTGATCGAGCTGCTCTACGGCAGTGGGCTGCGGGTGGCCGAGCTGTGCGGGCTCCGCCCCGGCGACCTCCGCCTCGACGACGGCCACCTGCTGGCGTGGGGCAAGGGCGCCAAGCAGCGCCAGGTGCCGATGAGCCGTCCGTCGGTGGACGCGGTGCGGACGTGGATGGAGCGGGGCCGGGCGGCCATGGTCACCGCCGTCACCCCGGCCGACGCCGTGTTCCTCAACCGTCGGGGCGCCCGGCTCGGGCCCCGCGACGTGCGCCGCATCCTCGACCGCCGTTCGCCCAGCCCTACCCACCCCCATGCCCTCCGCCACACCTACGCCACCCACCTGCTGGACGGGGGGGCCGACCTGCGGGCCGTCCAGGAGCTGCTCGGGCACGCCGACCTCTCGACCACCCAGTTGTACACTCACGTCAGCAAGGAGCGGTTGCGCTCCGTGTACGACGCCACCCACCCTCGGGCCTAGCGCCCGCCAAGGACCGCTGTGGAGAGCACGGAACCCGACGGCACGACGCAGCTGTGGGAGGACTTCAAGGCCACCGGCACCGTCGACGCCCGGAACCGGCTGATCATCCACTACGCGCCCCTCGTGAAGTACGTGGCCGGGCGACTCTCGGCCGGACTTCCCCACAGCATCGAGCAGGCTGACCTGGTGAGTTACGGGATGTTCGGTTTGATCGACGCCATCGACAAGTTCGACCTGTCCAGGGGCTTCAAGTTCGAGACCTATGCCATGGCCCGCATCCGGGGCTCCATCATCGACGAGCTGCGGTCGATCGACTGGGTCCCGAGGTCGTTGCGGGCCAAGGCCCGCTCGGTGGAGAAGGCCTACACCAAGCTCGAGCACGAGCTGCTCCGCACCCCCACCGACACCGAGGTGGCGGCGGAGCTCAACATGACCGAGGACGAGCTGCAGGACGTGTTCTCCCATATGTCGTTCTTCGGCCTGGTCGCCCTGGAGGAGACGCTGTCTGTGGGCGCGGAACGGGGGGAGTCGGTGACCCTGCGCGACACCATCCCCGACCAGGGCCCGGGCCCGGTTGCCACCTTCGAGGTGCAGGAGACCAAGCAGATCCTCGCCGCGGCGATCAACCGGCTGCCCGAGCGGGAGAAGGTCGTGCTCAGCCTCTACTACTACGAGGGGCTCACCCTCGGTGACATCGGCGACATCCTCGGGGTCACCGAGAGCCGGGTGTGCCAGATCCACACCAAGGCCGTCATCCAGCTCCGCTCCAAGCTGTCGGCGCCCGAGCGCGAGATGGCCTGAAATATCGCAGTTCCCCCTGGCGCGGGCACCGACCGGCCAGGTAAGGTCCGGTCCTCGGCCGCTCCGGCGCTTCCTAGCCGGTAGCCGCCCCGCCGCCCGTCCGTCCACGGTCGGCCCCCACACTCCCCGGCGTCACTTCCCCCCAGCGTCTTCGCGTCCCTGGGGGTCCCCATGCGTCGGTTGCCAGCCGTGCTGGCCGCGTTCGTCGCGCTGGTCCTCGTGGCGGTCGGGACTGCAGCCGTTGCCGCGGCCCCGGCGTCGGTCTCCTACCGGCCACCGGTCGACGCCCCGATCGTCGACCCCTTCCGGCCACCGCCCAAGGCGTGGGCGGCCGGGAACCGGGGCGTCGAGTACGCCACTGCCCCGGGCACTCGGGTGGCTGCCGCGGCGGCCGGTGAGGTCGTCTTCTCCGGCCCGGTTGCGGGCGCCCTCCACGTCGTCGTCCTCCACGCCGACGGCATCCGCACCAGCTATTCGTTCCTGGAGTCGGTCGCCGTCCACCGCGGCGACCGCGTGGGTCAGGGCCGGCCCGTCGGCACCACCGGAGCCCGACTCCACTTCGGGGCCCGTGCCGGTGATGCCTACGTCGACCCCACGCTGCTGTTCGGGGGCGGCGGTCCGCCGGAGGTCCATCTCGTCCCCGACGAGCTCCGACGCCCTGGCACCGAGGCCCAGGAGCGCACCGGCCTGGTGGTGGCTCTGGGCCGGCGCATCGCCGACGCCGGGGGAGCGACGGTCGACTGGGCCCGGCAGCGGGCCTCCGACCGGCTCGAGGAGCTGCGGGGGGCCATCCACTACGCCCGCGAGGGCCAGCCCCTCACCCACGCACTCCGGCTGGCCGACATCCTGCAGGACTGGTGGCGACAGCGCGACCGGTGCACACCGCCCGACGTCGACCCGCCCCGGCGCCAGGACCGCCACCTGGCCGTGACGGTCGGAGGGCTCGGGTCCTCCGGTGACGAGGCCGGGATCGACGACGTCGACACCGCCGCCCTCGGCTACGCCGCCGGTGACGTCTCCCGGTTCTCGTACCGGGGCGGGACGGTGGACGACAACGGGTACGCCGCCCCCGACACCACCGTCGACATCCGTCACTCGGCCCGCCGGCTCCGCGAGCTGCTCGAGCGCCTGGCCCTCGCCAACCCGGGGGTGCCCATCGACGTCATCGCCCACTCCCAGGGCGGCCTGGTGGCCCGGAGCGCCCTCACCGACGAGTTCGACGGCCTCGATCCGCGGCTGCCGCCGATGGGTGCGCTGGTCACGCTGGCGACACCGCACCAGGGGGCCGACCTGGCCACGGCTCTGACCATGGTCGGGTTCACCAAGCCCGGGACGTCGGCCCAGAAGGCGGTCGGCACGGCCTTTCCGGAGATCCCCGACCCCCGTGGCGAGTCCCTCCGGCAGATGTCGGAGACGTCGTCGTTCATCCGGGAGCTCAACGAGCGCCCCCTCCCCGGCGGGATCCGGGCCACGTCGATTGCGGCCCGCGGCGACATCGTCGTCCCCGCCGGCCGCAGCCAGCTGGCCGGCGCCTCCAACGTCATCGTCTCGGTCCCCGGGCTGGCCACCGACCACAGCCACCTTCCCGGGTCGGAGGCCGCCCGTCGGGAGATCGCCCTGGGCCTGGCCGGCATGCCGCCCACCTGCCAGAGCCTCAGCGACAGCGTGGTCGACTTCGCCGTGTCCGACCGGATCAGCGCGGTCGAGGACTCGGTGGGTAGCGCCCTGTGGTTCGGCGGTCGCCGGGCATCCTCCTCCCCCAGACCGAAAGGAAAGCCATGATGCGGTCTCGGTCCCGTCCCGTCCTCGCCGGGTTGCTCGTGTCCACCGTCGGGCTCTCCTGCACCGGCGGCGGCGCCGGAGAGCGGCAGGCCCCGCGACCCGAAGCCGGAGAGCTGGCCGCCGAGTGGCGTTGGGAGGCGCCGGCGCGTGCCTCGCTCGGGATGCCCTCGGCCGACGGCGACGACGTGGCCTTCACCTACGGCCACCTCCGTCTGGCCGTGTACACGGCCGCCGGACTGCCCCGCTGGGAATCGGAGCGAGTGGGGCTGCGCGACGTCGCCCCCCTGTTCACACCCGACCTCGTCCTGGCCGCCACCGACGACGGTGTGACCGCCTTCGACCGCTCCGAAGGTACCGAGCACTGGCACGCCGACCTGGGGGAGCGGGCCAACTCGCCCGTGGTCGCCGCTGGACGCGCCGTCGTGAGCACGTGGGAGGGGTCCCTCATCGCCCTCGACGACGAGGGCGGCCGGGTGGCCTGGCGGGCGCCGCTCCCCGGCCCCGCGGTCGGCCCGGCCGCGGCCTCGGCCGACGGCACGGTGGTGGTGACCACCTGGGAGGCGGCCGACGGGGGCGCGGCCGGTGTGGTCGCCGTCGAGGCCGCGACCGGTCGGCGGCGCTGGACCGTCGCCCTCGAGCCCGGTGGTGTCAGCGCCCCTGCGGTCACCTCCGGGGGGGTGGTGGTGCTCGTGGCCGGCGATGTGGCCGCCCACGGGCTCGAACTGGCCACCGGTGAGGCCCGCTGGCGGGTCGAGACCGGCGGCGCCGGATCACCGGAGGTACCGCCCCTGGCCCTGGACGACGGGGCCGTCCTCGTCGCCCATCGGCTGGGCGGGATGGGGCTCCTCGACGGGCGCGACGGCGCGGTGCGCTGGCAGGCCGGGGCCGACGCGGCCGCCGTTCGCGGCGGCCCGGCCGGTCCCGGCACCGGAGGCGGTTTCGCCCTCCCGCTCGACGACGGCCGCCTCCTGCTGGCCGGCCCGGACCGGCCGGCGGAGATCCTCGACCCGCCGGGCCGGGTGAGCGGGGTGGCGGCCGGCGGCCAGCTGCTGCTGGTGGCCACCCGGGGTGCGGAGACGAACCAGCTGGTGGCCCTCCACGGCTGGTGACGGCCGGCGGTACAGTGGATGCCTGCGGCACCCGGCCGCAGCCGACCTGGCCCCCCGCCGACCCACGGTCGCCCTCTGGTAGGGCGCGGCGCGGGGCTCGAACCGAACCGTTGGGAGAAGGGAACGCTCGTGGCCGTCGTCACCATGAAGCAGTTGCTGGAGGCAGGTGTCCATTTCGGGCACCAGACCCGGCGCTGGAACCCCAAGATGCGGCGCTTCATCTTCGGTGAGCGCAACGGCATCTACATCATCGACCTGAACCAGACCCTGGAGCGCATCAGCACCGCGTACACGTTCGTGCGGAACCTGGCCGCCGAGGGGGGCATCATCGTCTTCGTCGGCACCAAGAAGCAGACGCAGGACCCCATCGCCGACGCCGCCCGCAAGTGCGGCATGCCGTACATCAACGAGCGGTGGCTGGGCGGCATGCTCACCAACTTCTCCACCATCAGTGCCCGGGTGAAGAAGATGCAGGAGTACGAGCGGATGAAGGAGGCCGGCGACTTCGAGGCCATGCCGAAGAAGGAGGCGCTGATCCTCAGCCGGGAGCTGGAGAAGCTCCAGCGAAATCTGGGCGGCATCCGCAACCTGTCGCGGCTGCCCGACGCGGTGTTCATCATCGACACCAAGAAGGAGCACATCGCCGTCACCGAGGCCAACAAGCTCGGCCTGCCGATCGTGGCCGTGGTCGACACCAACTGCGACCCCGACGTGATCCAGTACGTCATCCCCGGCAACGACGACGCCATCCGGGCCGGCACCCTCATGTGCCGGGTGATCTCCGACGCGGTGGAGGAGGGTCGCCTCATCGCGTCCCGCCGCAACGCCAAGGCGGCCGCAGCCCGCGCCGCCGAGACCGGCCAGCCCCCGGCCGACCCCGAGGCGGAGGCCCGGCGGGCCCAGCAGCAGGCCGAGGCCCGTCGCCAGGCCGCCCTCCAAGCCCAGGAGCGGGAGGCCCGCGCCCGCCGTCCGATCCCGCCACCGCCCACCGAGGCCCCCGAGGCCACCGCGCCCGCGGCGCCAGCTGCCCCCCCTGTCGAGGACCCCGAGCCCGGCGGTCCGGGGCCCGTCCCCACGGCAACGGCACCGGCGACCACCCCACCGGCCGATGCTCCGGGGGAGCCGTCCTGATGGCGGACTTCACGGCCAAGGACGTCCAGGCCCTCCGCCAGGCCACCGGCGCAGGGATGATGGACGCCAAGCGCGCCTTGCAGGAGAACGACGGAGACCCCGACAAGGCCGGCCGCTGGCTGCGGGAGAAGGGCCTGGCCAAGTCGGGCGAGCGGTCCGGTCGGGCCAACGACCAGGGGGCGGTCGCGGTGGCCTCCGACGGTTCGGCCGCAGCCATCGTCGAGCTGCGCAGCGAGACCGACTACGTGGCCAAGTCCCCCGATTTCAAGGCCCTGGCCGAGGAGCTGGCCAAGGCGGTGGCCGCCGACGGCGAGGAGGCCGCGGCCAAGCGGCAGGACCAGGTCGACAACCTCAAGATCACCCTCAAGGAGAACATCGACCTCGGTCGGGTGGTCCGCTTCGAGGCGGCCGAAGGCGCCGTCCTCGACGCCTACCTCCACGTCCAGAACGGTCGAGGGGTGAACGGCGTGCTGGTGGAGGTGGTCGGAGGCGGCCCCGAGCTGGCCCACGACGTCGCCCTGCACATCGCCGCGGCGCGGCCACAGTGGCTGTCCCGCGACGACGTGCCGGCCGAGCGGGTGGCCGAGGAGCGCCGGGTCCTCGAGACCCTGTCGCGCAACGAGGGCAAGCCCGAGCAGGCCCTGCCCAAGATCGTGGAGGGCCGCCTGAACGGTTGGTTCCGAGAGCACTGCCTGCTCGAGCAGCCGTTCGTGAAGGACCAGAAGCAGACGATCACCGGGCTCCTCGGCGGTGCCCGTCTCACCCGCTTCGCCCAGGTGGAGATCGGGCGCTGACCCCCGGGCGGCGCGACCGGTGGGACCGGGTCGTCCTGAAGCTGTCCGGTGAGGCGTTCGCCGACGCCCACACCGGCTACGGCATCGACGGCGCGGTGGTGGCCCGGATCGCCGAGGAGGTCTCCGACGTCCGGCGCGACCTGGGCACGGAGCTGGCCATCGTGGTCGGCGGGGGCAACATCTGGCGGGGGATGGCGGGGGCCGGAGCGGGCATGGACCGGGCCCAGGCCGACACCATGGGCATGCTGGCCACCGTCATCAACGCTCTCGCCCTCCAGGACGCCCTGGAGAAGCTGGGCGAGCCCACGCGGGTGATGACGGCGGTGCAGATGGCCCAGGTGGCCGAGCCCTACATCCGCCGGCGGGCCCAACGCCACCTGGAGAAGGGCACGGTCGTCATCCTGGCCGGCGGCACCGGCAACCCCTTCTTCACCACCGACACCACCGCCGCCCTCCGGGCGGCCGAGATCGGCGCCCACGCCATCCTCAAGGGCACCCACTCGGGCGTGGACGGCGTCTACACCGACGACCCCCTGCGCAACCCGGAGGCGACCAAATTCGACGAGGTCCAGTACATCGAGGTGCTGAACCGGGGCCTCAAGATCATGGACGCAACCGCCATCACCTTCTGCATGGACAACAAGCTGCCCATCGTGGTCTTCGACCTCATGGGGCCGGGCAACATCCGCCGCGCCCTCGAGGGCGAGCCGATCGGTACGCTGGTCTCATGATCGGACCCTGTCGGAACGATCTCCGGACCGATCGCCCATGATCGACGACGTCCTGCTCGAGACCGAAGACAAGATGGACAAGGCGGTGGCCCACACCCAGGCCGACTTCGCCACCGTCCGCACCGGCCGGGCCAGCCCGGCCATGGTCGAGCGCCTGAAGGTCGAGTACTACGGGACCGAGGTGCCCCTGCAGCAGCTCGCAGGCTTCAGCGTGCCCGAAGCTCGCTTGCTGGTCGTGACGCCCTACGACAAGAGCTCGATCAAGGCCATCGAGCGCGCCATCCAGCTCTCCGACCTGGGTATCACCCCGTCGAACGACGGCCAGGTGATACGTCTTGTGGTTCCGCAGCTCACGGGCGACCGGCGCAAGGAGCTGGTGAGGATGGTCAAGCACAAGGCAGAGGAGGGTCGCGTCGCCGTCCGCAACGTGCGCCGAGCGGCTCGCCACGAGCTCGAGGCTCTCGAGCGCGAGGGCGAGATCTCGATCGACGACCTCGACCGGGCCGAGAAGGACCTCGACAAGGTCACCCACGAGCACGTGGCCGAGATCGACAAGATGCTGGCCCGCAAGGAGCAGGAGCTGCTCGAGGTCTGACCCGGAACCGCAGCGAGAAATGGGAGCCCCGAAGTGAGCACTGAAGGCGAAGTGAGCCCTGAAGGGAGGTCCCATGGGCGACGGCCACACCGATGAGCCGGGCGAGCCGTTCGTAGACGATCTGGTCACGGAGCCACCGCAGGCGTGGGCCAGCCAGGCCAGCCGGGGCCCCCGGCCTCCCGCCGAAGGAGTCCGCATCATCGGTGCCGAGGAAGCGGCCGCCGCCCTGGAGGCGGGGCACGCCTCGCCGCGCGTGCCCGAGGACGCGCCCCGCTTCGGCGACGTGCCCGACATGCCCCCGGAGCCTCGCCCGCCGTTGCGGTTCCCCGGAGCCGACCCGGCCACGGTGGCCAAGCCCCCGGTCGTTGGACCGCCGCCGCCGCCCCCGCCCCCGCCCCCGCCCCCGCCGCCCCCCGCGCCTCCCACTCCGCCGCCTCCGCGAGAGCCGGCGGTGGCCGCATCGTCGTCCGACAGCTTCTGGGACGAGCCCGCCCCCGCCGCCGGCGCGCCGGGCCCGCGGGCCGGCCGCTTCGAGGAGCTGATCGGGCGGGACGCCTCTGGCGAGGTGCCGGCCGCATCGGCCGACCGGCGGTGGGACGAGGGCCAGCCCTGGGGGTGGCCGCCGGCCGCCGGTGCCCCCCACTCCGAACCCGCGGCGGCCCGACCCGAGGAGCCACCAATGCCGCCGTCCCGGTCCCCGTACGAGCCCGACGCCCGCTCCGGCGCCGACGACGCCCCCCCGACTCGGTCGTGGGACCTGTTCGACGACCCCGTCCTGAGCGAGCCCTCGCAGCAGGTCCCGCTGGTGGCCGCCGGTGACCCTCCCGACCTGCCCGGGGTGGCGCTGCCCCACTGGACCGAGCCGCCCAGCGGGGAGCACCCCCGGATCCTGCCGGGCTCGGCCCCGCCGGGTCTGCCACCGGACGACCTGGCTCCGTGGTCGTCGCTGTCGGCCGCGCCCCGATGGCGCGACCAGGCCACCGACTGGGACTCGGCCGACTTCCAGGAGGGGATGCTCGACGACGGCGCGTCCCGCGTCGGCGCCCTTCGCGACGCCCCGCCGGTCGACGACGACGACCTCTTCGACGTGGAGGCCGAGGCCCCCCCGGCCCCGCCGCCGGCCCGGCCCACCCGCCCCCGCGGCGGCGCCCCCCAGGTCCGACGGCGGGCGTCCCGCCAGCCCGTGGAGGAGCCGCCCGTCGGCGCGCCCCCGTCCGGTTCGTCCGGTGGCGACCTCGGCTCACGGGTCGTCACCGGGCTCGTTGCAGCCGGTGTCCTGCTGGTGGCGGCCATGATCGGGCCCGGGGCCCTCGTCCTCCTGGTCGCGGTGGCGGTCGTCCTGGCCACGGCCGAGCTCTTCCAGGCCCTGCGCACCCGGGGCTACCAGCCGGCCACCCTTCTCGGGCTGGCGGCCAGCGCCGCGGTCGTGGGTGGCGTCTACTGGCGGGGAGAGCAGGCCTTCGGGCTGGTCCTGACGCTTCTCGTGGTGTTCACCCTGCTGTGGTACCTGCTGGGGGTGGTCAAGGGGCGGCCGACGATGAACGTGGCCGTCACCGTCCTGGCCTTCCTGTACGTCGGCTTCCTGGGGTCGTTCGCCGCCCTGCTGCTCAAGTTCCCGCTCGACCACGGCATCGGCCTGCTGCTCGGGGCGGTGCTGGCCACCGTCGCCTTCGACATCGGGTCCTACTTCGCCGGCCGCAGCATGGGCAAGACCCTGCTGGCTCCCGACATCAGTCCCAAGAAGACGGTCGAGGGGCTGGTCGGCGGTTGTGCGCTCAGTCTGCTGGTGTGCCTGGCCGTCGTCGGCAGCATCGAGCCGTGGACCACGGGCCGGGCCTTCTGGCTGTTCGTGGTGGTGTGCCCGGCGGCCCTCCTGGGCGACCTGTGCGAGTCGATGATCAAGCGCGATCTCGGGGTCAAGGACATGGGCACGATCCTCCCCGGGCACGGCGGGGTGCTCGACCGCATCGACGCCCTGCTCTTCGTGGTCCCGGCCACCTACTACCTGGTGCGCCTCTTGAACTTCTCCTAGGCCGTGGCCACCGTCTCGAGGTGGTCGGCATGACCACCGTGAGCATCGTCGGGTCCACCGGTTCCATCGGCACGCAGACCCTCGACGTGGTCCGGGCCGAGCCGGAGCGCTACCGGGTGGTGGCTCTGGGCGCGGCCACGTCGGTCGACGCCCTGGTCGACCAGGCCCGGGAGTTCCGCCCGGAGCGGGTGGCGGTCGCCGATTCCGAGCTGGCCGCCGCCCTGGAGGGCCGCCTCCCAGGCGGTACCGAGGTCTGGGCCGGGCCCGAGGCCATGGCCGCCATCGCCCGGGACGCCGACGTGGTGGTCAACGGCGTGGTGGGGTTCGCCGGGCTGCCCGTCACCATGGCCGCCCTGGAGGCGGGCCGGCGGTTGGCCCTGGCCAACAAGGAGTCGCTCATCGCCGCCGGCCCGGTGGTGCAGCGGGCCCGGGCCACCCCCGGCGCCGAGATCATCCCGGTCGACAGCGAGCACTGCGCCGTCCACCAGTGCCTGAGGGCGGCCGGGGCGCGGTCGGACCGGGTGGCCCGGCTCATCCTGACCGCCAGCGGGGGCCCGTTCCGGGGCCACAGCGCCGAGGAGCTGGCCGACGTCACGGTCGACGACGCCCTCGCCCATCCGACGTGGTCGATGGGGCCGAAGATCACCGTGGACTCGTCCACGCTGATGAACAAGGGGCTGGAGGTGATCGAGGCGCACGAGCTCTTCGGGGTCGCCTACGACGCCATCCAGGTGGTCGTGCACCCGCAGTCCGTCGTCCACTCCATGGTCGAGTTCACCGACGGGTCGACCGTCGCCCAGCTGTCCCGCCCGGACATGCGCCTGCCCATCGCCTACGCCCTGGCCTACCCCGACCGGGCCACGGTGGCGTTCGGCGCCCTGGACTGGACCACCGCCACCCGGCTCGACTTCGAGCCACCCGACCGCGACGCCTTCCCGTGCCTCGAGCTGGCCTACGACGCCGGTCGGACCGGGGGGACGGCGCCGGCGTGGCTGAACGCGGCCAACGAGGTGGCGGTGGCCGCGTTCCTGAAGGGGCTCATGCCGTGGACCTTTATTGCCGATGTCATCAAAGACACCTTGGTCGGGCATGATGGAACCGTCCCGGACAGCGTCGACGTTGTCATCCAGGCCGACCGGCGGGCTCGGGAACGGGCCATGCGGGCGGTAGAACGGAGAGTCGCAGCCGCGTGAGCCAGACCGCTCAAGACCGCACCCCCGTTGCGGGGAGAACCGAGGAGCCGCCCGCCCGGACATTCCCGTTCGTCGCCGTCGTGGCCCTGCTGGCCGCCTTGGCCGTGGTCACCGGGAACCTCCCCATTCTGATCTTCATCCTGGGCATCGTGGGCATGGTCATGATCCACGAGGCGGGCCACTTCGTCACGGCCAAGTGGGCGGGCATGAAGGTCACCGAGTTCTTCTTCGGCTTCGGGCCTCGCTTGTTCTCCACCCGCAGGGGCGAGACCGAGTACGGCGTCAAGGCGCTTCCTCTCGGCGGCTACGTGAAGATCGTCGGCATGAGCAACGTCGAGCGCGACATCGATCCCGCCGACGAGCCCCGGACCTACCGTCAGCAGTCGTACCCCAAGCGCATGCTGGTGGCGGTGGCGGGCGTGTTCACCCACTTCGTCATGGCGTTCTTCCTCCTGTTCCTGATCTGGGCCGTGATCGGGGTCCCGCAGCTCCGCCCCGAGGTGGGGTCCATCAGCCGCCTGGAGGCGGGGCCCAGCCCGGCCGAGCAGGCCGGGTTCCGGCTGGGCGACCGCATCATGTCCGTCGACGGCCGCCCGGTCGACGACTGGGCGAGCCTGCCGCCGTACATCAGGGAGAACGCCGGCCGGCCGATCACCTTCGTCGTCGAACGCGACGGGTCCCGCGTGACCCTGACGGCCACGCCGGTCGACCGTGACCCCACCGAGGCCGAGTCCGGGTTCATCGGCATCGGCGCCACCGAGGTCACCGAGCGCCAGGACGTCATCAGCGCCGCCGGCCGGTCGGCCAGGGACGTGTGGAACATCTCGGTCGTGTCGGTGGAGGCCCTCGGGTCGTTCTTCACCCCGGGCGCCATCGGCGAGTACGCCAGCCAGCTCCGGGGCGACGACACGGGCGGTGGCGACGACAAGCGCTTCCTCTCCGTGGTCGGCGTGGGCCGCC